>JAUYAO010000007.1 GCA_030692565.1 Nitrospira sp. | reverse complement strand
GCACTCGTCTCAGTTCCTTCACACTCATGATGACCCTGTCCTCTCCGACCATCCAGCCCTCCGTCTGAAAGCCGGCAGTCTAGCAACGAAGAGGACATTTCTACTGTGGTGAAAGCGGACATTATCATTGTGGTATTACACATCCTGCAACTGGAATACACTCGCCCACAGGTTAGCGGCGCAGATATTGCGGACCCGGCAGCTGTCGCACATAGCCGCGAAGTTCCAGCGCCAGCATCGTCGCAGTGACCTGCGCGGCACTCAGTCCCGTCCGTTCGATCACGACATCAACCGATTGCGCCTCGTGGGAGAGCACCTCGTACACACGCTGTTCGTCCGCCCCCAATCCCGCGGGCGCCGATGACGCTCCCTCTCCCACCAGCGCCCGGGTTCGAAGAGCGGGCTCCACTTGCGGCAGCAACTCCCCGATCATATCCGCTGCGCACTCGATCAATCGGGCGCCCTCTTTGATCAATCCGTTCGACCCGCGGCATCGTGCTTCTTTGACAGACCCCGGAAGGGCAAACACATCGCGCCCCTGCTCCAATGCCAGCTTGGCGGTAATGAGCGAGCCGCTATTCATCGCCGCCTCCGCCACGAGCACTCCGACGGACAGGCCGCTGATGATCCGATTCCGCCTCGGGAAATGATGACTCTGAGGCGGAGCACCTACCGGAAGCTCCGCCAGCACCGCCCCATGTTCCTCAATCTCTTTCCGCAACCGATCATGCTCCGGCGGGTAGGTCTGATCGACGCCGCAGCCGAGCACGGCTATGGTACGGCCCTTCCCCGCCAACGCGCCGCGATGGGCCGCAGCATCGATTCCCCGCGCCATCCCGCTGACAATGGTCCAGCCGCCTCGGGCTAACTCCTGGGCAATCTCTTCCGTGATGGCCTTCCCCGCGGTGGTCGCAGACCGCCCTCCGACAATCGCCAGAGCCATCCCATCTTGTTCATGGAGCGAACCCGTGTAATACAACAATGGCGGCGGATCGGGAATCGCCTTCAGCCGCTTCGGATACGAGGGATCGGTCAGGGTGATGACATGAATCGCAAGCCGCTCAACCAGCTTCACTTGGCGATCGATGAGATGACGGACCTTGAGATCGGCTCCCCGCCTAATCACCTCAGCGAGTTCAGCGCTGCACCCGACGCGTGTCAGGTCATCAGCGGAGGAGGTCAACACCCCTGCCGGAGTCCCGAACGCCTGCACCAATTTGAGAACGGTGCGGTCACCGACTCCGTCGATCGACTGGAGAAGCAGCCAGGATGTGAGCTGAATGGAATCCATGCGACGGGCCTGCGCGGGAGAGCTTGCGTGAGGCTGAATGCACGTGCGTGGCATGGACGCGCGCGCCCCTGCCCCCACGACCGGACTAGGACTGCATATTGCTCAGGCCGCTGCCCTGCCTACAAAGCGACGAGGTCATACTGTTCAAGATGCAACTGACTGTCCGGGGTGATGATGATCTTCGCCGAACATTCACGCTCCAGCATCTCGAGGCCTTGACGCTCTTCATCTTGGAGCAGCCCCACAACAGTGGGATGAGCCCCGATGACGATCCGCTGACTCTCTCCCGATTCGCCGATTTTCCGAATCTCCCGGAAAATCTCGTAGGCGACCGTCGTCGGAGATTTGGTATAGCCGCGACCTTCGCAGTAGTGACAGGGCTCGGACAAAGACCGAAGAAGATCTTCGCGGACACGTTCACGGGAAATCTCAATCAGCCCAAGGTCCGAAATCCTGGAGATCCTGGTTCGCGCTTTGTCCGACGCCATGGCATCCACCAGCGCGTGATAGACCTTATCCCGGTTCTTTTCCCGTTCCATGTCGATAAAGTCGACGATGATAATGCCGCCGATCCCGCGCAGCTTCATCTGATAGGCCACTTCTTTGGCGGCCTCCAGATTATTGCGAAGAATCGTCTCTTCCTGATCGCGCTTGCCGACAAACCGCCCCGTATTGACGTCGATGACCGTCATGGCCTCGGTATGATCGATCACCAAGTGGCCCCCGGATTTCAGCCACACCCTCCGGCTCGTCGCGCGAGTGATCTCTTGCTCGATGCCCAGATGATCGAAGAGGCTTTCATCCTTGTCATAGAAATGAATGCGGGAGGTCTGCTCCGGAGAAAACCGCTGCACGAAGTCTCGAACGGCATCATACTCCTGACGTGAATCGATCCACAGGCGATCCACTTTCCGCCCGAACAAATCGCGCACCACGCGAAAGCTGAGGCTCAAATCCGTATGCAACAACGCCGGCGCACCCAGCTTTTCTCGATTGGTCAGGATGTCTTGCCACAGCACGTGCAAAAAGTCGACGTCGGACTTCAGTTCTTCCTCTTTGACGCCTTCACTTACGGTGCGCACAATGTAGCCGCACCCTGGGCGGCGGACCCGGCGCATGATGTCTTTCAATCGGGCGCGCTCCTCGTCCTTCGCGATCCGACGAGAGACTCCGATATGCTCGACATTCGGCATGAAGACCAGGTACCGGCCGGGGAGCGAGACATAGGTGGTCACCCGCGGACCCTTCGTCCCGATCGGGCCTTTCGAGATCTGGACCATCAACTCCTGCCCCTCGCTCAGCAACTGCTCGATGGGCTTGGCGCTCTGGCGTTTCGGCCTGAGCATATCCGCATCCTTATCATCATCGTCATCGGTGGCATCCACCAGGGTGTCACCCGGCTCGGCGTCTTCCGAGAGATCGGACACGTGCATGAACGCGGCCTTTTCCAGACCGATGTCCACAAACGCCGCTTGCATACCCGGCAGCACCTTCGCGACCTTCCCCTTGTACACGTTCCCGACGAAATCCTTGTGTTTGGCCCGATCCCCGAATAAATCCGTGACCACACCGCCGTCCAATACCGCCACACGGGTTTCTTCCCGTGCGACCGAAATCGCAATCTCAATTCCCATAACTACTCCTTTAGTCTGCGAGCCTTAGAACGACGCGATGGGCGACAGACGCGGGCACGATGCCCAGGTCCGCCACATCCACCATCCACGCCACATTCCAGCGACTCAATCCCACGCCTCAGAACACTCCACTCATTCACACCGCTTCACACCCGTATCCCTGCTCAATAGAACAAACTCAGCCGTCTCCGTTTGACGTTCAGCAACAATCCCAACGACGCCATGGTCATCACCGTCGCGCTGCCTCCGTAGCTCATCAGGGGCAGCGGAATCCCGACGATCGGAAACATCCCGGCCGTCATCCCGATATTCACCACGACGCAAAAACACAACATGGCGACAATACCGGCGGCGAGCAACGCGCCCAATTGATCTTTCGCTTTCGAGGCGATCTCCAGAGAGAGCCAGATCAGTGCGACAAACAGCACCAACAACAGCAACACTCCCAGAAATCCCCATTCTTCCGCATAGACGGCAAACACAAAGTCTGTATGGCCTTCCGGGAGGAACTTCAGCTGGCTTTGCGTCCCTCCGTAGAGTCCTTTTCCCATCAGCTCCCCGGATCCGATCGCAATTCTGGACTGCAGGGCGTGATAGCCCTTCCCTCCCGGATCGTACTCCGGGTCAACGAAGGCCATAATGCGCTGTCGTTGATAATCATGCAAGGACCCCCAGACCCCTTCCCAGGCAAACGGGAACAACATGACCACAAGAAGAAGGATCACTCCCAGCGCCTTCGACCGCACGCCGACCATCAAAAGCATGGCCGCATAGACGGCCACGAAACTCAGTCCGCTCCCCAAATCAGGCTGTTTGAGGATCAACACCAGACCGGGAAACATCAGCATCCCCGGCATGATCACCCGTTGCAACCACCCGACCCGAGGGGTCTTCGAATAGTAGTGCGCCAGGACAAGGATCAACACCAGCTTGGCAAATTCCGACGGCTGAAAACTGAACGGGCCGAGCGCAATCCAGCGTTGCGCCCCCTTGCTCGTTCGCCCCTCAAGCAGCACAAAGGCCAGCATGAGCAGCACGACTCCGTAGAGCGGATAGGCCATCCGGGCAATGCGGTGATAGTCCGACACCAGCATGAACACGAAAGCCGCGCTACCCATGAGAATCCAGGCAATCTGCTTGATGTAATAGGGCGCGAGGCCGGTCTGCTGGCTATGGGTTACGCTGTGAATCGACAGGACGCCGATCCCAAGGATGGCCAGCACCAAGGCCAGAAAACGATAGTCGAAACTATCGAGGCCGCGGTTGTCGGTTAGACGATCAATCATAACAATTCACACGTCACACGCAGCATGCGTATCTTCGCCTGCACTACGATTGCGGGGCAACCGCCGGCTCTTGAGCGCGCAGCTTCATATAGGTCTCAATCACTTCTTTGGCCAGCGGCGCCGCCGCCGACCCGCCATGCCCCATATGTTCCGCCAGCACCGCCACGGCAATCTTCGGAGCATCGACCGGCGCAAATGCCACGAACCAGGCATGATCTCGAAACTTCTTGGGAATGTCTTTCTCCGCCTTCTTCTCTTTCCCCAAGGCCGCGACTTGTGCCGTCCCGGTTTTGCCTCCAATCGTCACGATCGAAGACTTTGCACGCGTCGCCGTCCCTTCCGTCACAACGGCCGCCAATGCCTCTTTAATGATCCGGAAGGTTTCCGGTTTCGCATGCGCTTTCCCTCGGGCCACCGCCGGCATTTCCTGGAAATTTCCGGTGGTGCGATCCATGATGGCCTGCACCAGACGCGGGCGATAACTCACGCCGTCGTTGGCCACGGTGCCGATCATGCTGGCCATCTGCAAGGGCGTCACCGTGACATACCCCTGTCCGATCGCGGCTGAAATCGTTTCACCCGGCAGCCAGGCTTCTTTCTTCACTTTCAGTTTCCAGGCCGTGGACGGGATCGACCCCACTCGCTCCGACGGCAATTCGATGCCGGTTTCATGGCCAAGGCCGAAGTCCTTGGCATACTCCGCCATGGTGTCGATCCCCATCCGTTGCCCGATCGTGTAAAAATACACGTCGCAGGACTGGACAAGCGCCTTGTGAAGATCGACATACCCGTGGCCGGTCGCTTTCCAATCGTGGTAGATGCGTTTGCCGAATTGGTACCCGCCCGTGCAGAGCACGGAACTCGACGGCGACATGGTATTGGATTCCAGGGCCGCGACGGCCATCGGGACTTTGAACGTGGATCCGGGAGGATACTGCCCTTGCGACGCCCGGTTGTTGAGCGGGCGTCTCTCATCCTGGACGATCTCAACCCACTGTTTTGGCGTAAGCTCGCGCGACATAATATTCGGATCGAAGCCCGGTCGACTCGCCATGGCCAACACATCCCCGGTGGTGGGATCCAAGGCGACAATCGCACCGGATTCTTCCCCCAGCAGGTCCTCCGCCACTTTCTGTAACTTAATATCAATCGTGAGATAGAGATCGTTTCCGGCGAGGGGCTTATCCACCTGCACCGTCCGCTTCTCATGTCCCAACGCATCCACTTCGACGCTTTTTTGTCCGGCCTGGCCGCGCACGTGCCGGTCAAACGATTTCTCGACGCCATACTGCCCGACAACGCTGCCCTGATGGAGATCCGCAAATTCCGGCTTCTCGAGTTGTTCAGGGGAAATTTCCCCGACATACCCGAGGAGATGGGCTGCAGCCATGCCGCCGGGATAGTTCCGTTGCGACTCCACCTGAATCATCACACCCGGGAGATCGAGGCGATGGGATTCGATTACGGTGGCGTCACGCAAGGTCAACCGGTCTTTGATTTTCTTCGGCAGCATCTTGCTGCCTCGCACGGCCAATTTCTTCCGGATCATGACCGGGTCGAGTCCCAGCAAGTCCGCCAGATTCTGGACCAACCCCTCCCGATCCTTCACATCCTCGAGCGTGACATAGAGACTGAAGCTCGGAACGTTATTCGCCAACAGCACCCCATGCCGATCGTAAATCAACCCTCTGGCCGGTTCCAGCAGCACCGATCGAGTGCGATTATTCTCTGAGAGATCGCGGTAGTACGGCCCTTCACGTATCTGCAGATGCCACAACCGCACCGCCAGGAGCCCGACGACCAGGAGCAGCCCCACACGCAGCAACATGAGCCGCCGCTGCAATTCTCCAAGCTCAGACTCATGGGTACTGCTGGTCGCCACGGTAACTCCTAGAACTCTCGCCCCTCTGCCAGCCGGTCAAGATTCAGCCGGCTCCAGATGAGCCAATAACACAGTCCTCCGACGACCGCGTCGAAACAGGCTTGCGGCATGAGGATCGTGCGAATCATCCACCAGATATCTTGCTGATCGTTCGGTTTGAGCGACCAGATGGTCAGCAGACTCGAAAGGGTTGACGCGACAACAAGGCCGCTGACCAACACCAAGGGGGTGACCTGCGCCACCTGGCGGCCGGCCAGCCCGGCAAGAAATCCCACGCTGCCCTTCGCCACCATGCTTGCCGCAAGGTCGGTAGCGGAAAACAAACTCATGGCCCATCCTACGAACAGCCCGACAATCAACCCCTCCAACTCGCCTGACAGGAGGCCGATCAGGCAGACGGCCACCAGGCCGAGATCCGGTTTGACGCCCCACACACTGACATAGGGAAGCACGGTGGTGTGCAGCGCCACCAGGGCAGCGACGACACCAGCATATACGACAATCTTCACGGCTTGGTTTTCGGAAGAGGCGCGTCGCTCTTTCCGTCCTCGCCAGGAACATAAGGAGACTGAATGACCAGGACTTCTTCGACTCGATTCACATCGACTTCAGGACGCAATTCAGCGGATTGAAACAAGGCGCCTTCCTCTTTGCTGATGGTGGTAATGGTGCCGATGGCGAGTCCACGCGGAAATCCCCCGACCAACCCAGATGTCACCACGCGATCGCCGGCACGAACATTCGAAAGCAAGGGAATATATTTGAGCCGAGCCAGACCGGGGGTCGTTCCCTCGACAATCCCTTCATCTCGTGTTCGCTGAATCAACCCGGCAATGGCGTTATTGGGATCGGACACCAAGAGCACCACCGCGGTCGCCATCGTCGTTTTGACCACTCGTCCGACGACGCCGGCAGACGTCACCACACCCATATCCGCTTGTATCCCGTCAGCGCTTCCCTTATTCAGAAGAATGGTCCGATACCAATTCCCCGTATCACGGCCGATGACCTGTGCCGCGATCATCGTCGGAAGAGCCTGCGCCTTGAATTCAAGCAAGGCCGTCAACCGGTCCGTCGCCGACGCGGCCTCCCGCAGCTGACTATTTTGCCCCTGCAACAGCTCAAGCTCTTTCCGCAATTGCCGATTCTCATCTTCCACGTCCTGCAACGCCACGTAATGGCTCCAGGTCTCCCCGATGCCGCCTTGCACCGAGGCGACGAGACGGATCGGCCAACTGAGCACCCACCCGACCGGTCCGCCGATTTCCTGAAACAGAGTCTGAAGCTGATGAGGCAGCAGGAAGAAGCCGAGAAGCACGGAGAGAAACACCCCGAGGGCAAGACGCCGGGCGCCGTATGATGAGCGAAAGTTGGCCATCCGCATGGGGAGGAGGGAACCTTACCGGAGGCTACTGCATTGAGACATGACCGACACCTTACGGAGAAGATCCAGTTCGTCCAGAATCTTCCCGACCCCCAGTACCACAGAAGTGAGCGGGTCATCGACCGTAATGATCGGCAAATTTGTCTCTTCACGGAATCGTGTATCCATCCCCTTCAGCAGGGAGCCTCCACCTGTCAGCACGATTCCGCGGTCAATAATATCTCCCGCCAATTCCGGCGGAGTGTTTTCCAACGCAACCTTGATGGCATTGACGATCGTTCCGATCGGTTCCTGCAACGCTTCTCGAATTTCGGCATCATCGACCACCAGCGTGCGGGGAATGCCGGAAATCAGGTCCCGCCCCTTGATCATCATCGTCTTGCGCTCTTCGAAGGGATAGGCCGATCCGATTTCGAACTTGACCCGTTCCGCCATATGCTCGCCGATGAGCAAGTTGTACTTCTTCTTGATGTAATTCATGATCGCTTCGTCCATCCGATCGCCGGCCACCTTCACCGACTCGCTATAGACGATACCGCCGAGTGAAATCACCGCAATGTCCGTTGTCCCACCGCCCACATCCACCACCATGTTGCCGGACGGTTCGGTAATCGGAAGTCCTGCCCCGATGGCGGCCGCCACCGGCTCTTCGATCAGATAGACCTCTCGCGCACCGGCCAATTCGGCTGAGTCGCGAACCGCGCGTTGCTCCACCTGGGTGATGCGCGAAGGCACGCCGATGATGATCCGCGGCCGCACAAAGGCGCTCCGATTATGCGCCTTGCGGATGAAATGCTTGAGCATCTGCTCGGCCATCTCGAAGTCGGCAATCACGCCTTCTTTCATCGGCCGGACTGCGACAATATTCCCGGGGGTTCGGCCGAGCATCTTTTTCGCATCGGCACCGACCGCCAGGACCTTCTCGGTTTTCTTTTCCACCGCCACCACCGAGGGCTCGTTCAGGACGATGCCTTTTCCATGCACATATACCAGCGTCGTCGCTGTTCCCAAATCGATCGCAAGATCGTTGGAAAACCATCCGAACACATCTCCCGTGAACCCCACGGCGCTCTCCCTTCGTCATGAACTCGCTATCCGCTATGCGAGTCCCTCGCTATTCATAAATTTAGTCAGGTACCGCCAACTGTCCTGCATCCAGTACCTGGGTACGCGCCACCTCGTCCCCGAGGCGCCGCCCATGCTCATTTCCTACAATCAAGACACTCTCAAAGGCCAAGACCGCCACAGACCCGATCCATCCGACATACGGCACCGCGAACAACAGCTGGGCGACGCCGCATGGCACATTCCGAATAATCGATTCTCGAAATCCGGCCGTCTCCCGCACATCGAGACGCATGGTCTGCAATCCGACCAGCCGCTTCCCGATACTTCGTCCACCCGCAAATCCGTCCGCAATCAGAATGTAGGCCAATCCGGAAAGAAACCCGACTGGCGGCGCAACTTCATCAGCGGCCACGACAATGAACAAATCAATGAGCTTCGCAATAAACCGATTAAGTACGTACGCCTTGGGATAGACCGCTCCTTCGATGAGCTTCGCAACTGGCCCTACCCCTATCAAGGAATCTCCTTCTAATTAATAGCAAAGTATAACAAAATCAAACAACTTGCACAAACAAACAGCATTCTTTCCTCATACTTGTGCGAATTTTTCTTCGAAACGACCCTGGCAGGCGCCAATAGGGATAATACGTGGCCGGATACGGAGACTGCTTCGTCCATTGATCTACTCCGTGTCCTCGCGAACCTATCGTCCTTCTCGAGACCGTTCGCGGTCGATGGCCGCCCATGATCTTGCCTTCAGCCCCAGCGCCAAGTACAATCCGGAACCATTTTGCGACTGAGAGGATTTGCATGATCAAGGTAATGCGGGACGCATCGCACAATCATCCCTGGCTGTTGAAATCAATCATGGGCATCCTGGCCATCGCCTTTGTGATTACCATGGGCTGGTGGGGATTCGGGGACCAGCCGGGAAACACCGTCGCCACCGTCGGCGATTTGGCCGTCACGCGCGATGAGTTTCGGCGCGCCTACGAGAACATGTACCGTTTCTACAAAGAAAAAGTGCCGGGAGAGTTCAAGGACGAAACGATCAAGCAATTTGTGATCGAACAACTCGTCGACAACCGCCTCTGGCTGATGGCCGCGAAAGACATGGGCATCACCGTCTCCGACGGAGACCTGCGCGAAATGATCGTGCAAGTCCCGGAGTTTCAAAAGAACGGGGCATTCGATCCGGAGCTCTACCAGCGACTCCTGGCCGCGAACCATCTCACCCCCAAAGTCTTTGAAGAGGCGCAGGCCAAAGAAATTCTCGGCAATAAAGCGAGGATGTTTGTCCGGGATGCCGTTGCCTTAACGCCGTCGGAGATCTCCGAAGGACAGGCCCTGATGACCAGGCAGCCGGACGCTGACCCCACGAAAGCCACCGCCGCAAAGGATCGCGTGCTGGAAGATATGCTCTTCCAAAAACAGCAGCGCGCGCTGGTGGCGTTTCAGGAGTCGCTCAAAGGCAAAATCCCCGTTAAGGTTCATCGGGAACTGCTGTAACACCGATCGCGCAGAGAGCGCTGGCCGCTGGCTCCGCCCCGCCTGCTTAGAGGATCAGCATCGCATCGCCATAGCTATAAAAGCGGTAGCGCTGTTCCACCGCTTCAGCATAGGCTTTCCGCATCATCTCCACGCCGGCTAGCGCAGAGACCAGCATCAGAAGCGTCGTGCGAGGGAGGTGAAAATTTGTCATGAGAGCATCAACCGCGTTGAAGTGAAATCCCGGCGAGATAAACAGCCGGCTCTCCCCGGTTGTCGGCTGAAGCCCTCCGGCCTGCTGCGCAGCCGATTCGAGCGCACGGACCACGGTGGTCCCGACCGCAACGACTCGTCCTCCGGCTCGTTTCGTCCTGAGGATTGCCGCTACCGTCCGCTCACTCACTTCAAACCATTCCTCTCCCATTTGATGTTCTTCAATTCGCTCGACGACCACCGGCTTAAAGGTCCCAGGTCCTACATGCAACGTCACCGCTGCCGTCTCAACGCCCCGTTCCCGCAACCGAACCATAAGCTCCGGCGTGAAGTGCAGACCGGCCGTCGGAGCCGCGATCGCCCCCTCTCGATCCGCAAAACAGGTTTGATACCAGACCTGATCCTCCGGCTGCGCCGAACGCTTGATATAGGGGGGAAGCGGCATACACCCGTAAGCCCGAAGGAAGTCGACAACCGGAACCGGGCTCACAACCTTGATTTTCGTGCCATGCTCATCGCGCTGGACGACCGTCGCACGAGCATCCCCCTCAAACAGGATCGTCTGGCCCACGCGAAAATGACCTTTGAGCATCACCTCCCAGACCGCATCGCCGAGATCTTTGACGAACAGCACATCCACAACCGTGCCCGTCGGCTGTTTACGTCCGGACAGACGAGCGGCCAAGACCTTCGTGTCGTTCACCACAAGCAGATCCCCGGGCGCCAACAACTCCGGAAGATCGGCCACATGCCGATTCGACAAGCTTCCTGTCCGTGGGTCGAGACACAGTAAGCGCGCGGCATGGCGAGGCAGTACCGGCTCGGAGGCGATCAGTGCGGGATCGAACGGAAAATCGAATTCAGAGAGATTCATCTAGGAACTCGGAACCGGGGGCATTTTCGTCAATGCCACATTCTGCAACTCAGTGCCGGGATAGTAATACCGTAGGATCGAGGAAAAGGAATACCCGAGCTCGGCCAGCTCCTTCGCACCCCACTGACAGAGCCCTACGGCATGCCCGGCGCCGTATCCTGCCAACACAATGTCCTGCCCCATAGACTCGATCGTGAACTGCGTACTCGGCACAACGGTATACCCAACCGCCTTCCGAAGATCCTCACCGCGCAGAATGAGTTCGCCCTTGGAATGCAGAATGCGTAGTTTAGAAACCCGCCCGGCACGACTGAAGCCCACCGGCGTCATCGTGGCGATCGTCCCCACCGAAAATCCCTGATGCCTCAGATTACGCTCCAGCGTGGTCACTCTGAAGGACGCCTTCCACTGGTAGTACGGAGACGCCACATCGAAAGGACATTCCACGCCTTTCAGATACGGCAGATCCTTCGACCAGACCACCATCGCATCCTCGGTGATCCCTGCCGCAGTCGAAGAAAACGCGGCATAGATCGGCGCACCATCATGAGTCACCACCAGGCCACGGGTCGATTCCACCGCTTCCTGCACACGCGCGTCCACTCCCTGCCGTCCTCGATAGACCTGATCTTGAATACTCGCCGCCACGTCATAATCACGCGACGCGCTCAGCATATGCTGATACAGCGCATAGGTTCGCGCCGCCACGGCCTGCACTTTGAGCATTTCGCGGTGCCAGGTCGAATTGACTTCAGCGGGCACCACCCCTTTCACATACTCCTCAAGATCCACCTGATTGATCACGAGCAGGCCTTTCCCGCGCCGGACTACATGCACCAGTCCGCTCACATGGAGAGCGCCCCGCTCATCGGCAGGATGCAGCACGGCGCCATGGCTCCCGCCGGGCACACGTGGCAACCAGAGCTTTAGGTCATGCTCGCCCGCACGCAGCGTAAACTGCTCCCCCGCCACCCGCGTCCCGTTGACGAGGAGCGCCGCCCCGCGCAACTCGATATGCAGAGCCGTGTTGTACGAATGCGACCGACTCTGTCCATCGGTGAGCCACACCGCACTTTCGGCGCGCACATCGAGTCGGTGGACATCGGACGCCATTAAGACCCGAATGGACTCAGCCGCTTGAACCGGCGCGCTGAGGGTGAAGACCGCCCCGCACACCGCCCAGAGACCTGCCAACCGACGAAGATGTCCTATCGTCTGAATAGCCATGATAGAAGATAGAATAGCAGACTTAGTCCGATACTAATCACCAGACTAGTCCCAAGGGGAACATAAAAGGAGAAATGATCGCGCTTAATTGAAACGTCGCCCGGCAGTTTCCCGACCCACCCAAACCATCCGCTCACCCACGGAATCCGGTCGCTCAGGACGAACAGCAGCCCCACCACGACCAATCCGCACCCGGCTGCAATCAGGAGCTTCCCGAAGGCGCCCCATTCGCCCATCAGTCCCGCACCAGACACTCGGCGATTTGAACGGCGTTCAAAGCGGCGCCCTTTCGAAGATTGTCGGACACGACCCACAGATTGAGTCCGTTCGTCACCGAGGCATCTTCACGGATGCGGCCGACGTAGACGTCGTCTTTCCCCGTCGCGTCCAATGGCATGGGATAGAGCTTCTTCAACGGGTCGTCGTAGACCAGCACCCCCGGCATCGCCGCCAGCGCCGCGCGAGCCTCATTGGGAGTCAACGGCTTCTCCAACTCCACATTGATGGACTCGGAATGGCAGCGCAACACCGGTACCCGCACCGTGGTGGACGTCACCCGCATCTTGGGTGCATCCAGAATCTTTCTCGTCTCTCTGACAATCTTGATCTCTTCAGAGCATTCGCCGCCCTCGGAAAATGACCCGATATGCGGCAATAGATTGAAGGCAATCTGATAGGGATAAACTTCGGCCTTCACCTCGCGAAAGGCCATCAGCGCCCTCGTCTGGTCCAGCAACTCGTCCATCGCCGCGGCGCCGGTCCCTGACACCGACTGGAAGGTCGTTACCACCACTCGCTTCACCCCGACCGCATCATGCAGCGGCTTGAGCGCCATGACCAACGGGGTCGTTGTGCAATTGGGAATGGACACGATCCCCCGGGGAAGCGATCGCAACGCCGAGGCATTCACTTCCGGCACCACCAGCGGCACTTGCGGATCCATCCGAAAGACCCCGCTGTCGTCGATAACCACGACCCCGGCCGCACCCAAGCGAGGGCCATACTCCTTACTGATGGCATCCGTCGCGGAGATGAAGGCGAAATCAACGCCGGCAAAAGACGAGGACTCGGTCAATTCTTCAACCGTCCACTCCTTGCCCTGACAGGTCATCACTTCGCCGGCGGAGCGCTTCGACGCAAACAGCCGGAGTGCAGCCAGCGGGAAGTTTCGCTCTTCGAGAATTTCCAGACTCTCCTTGCCGACCGCGCCGGTCGCGCCAAGAATGGCCACAGTGTAGGCGGACTTTTTCTTAAGCATGTGACGAATCCTATTCCAGCGAGAGGGCACGAATACGGTGATTAAAGGTGTCAGCGATCAAGAGTGTCCGCTCGCCATCCGCGACAATACCGAAGGGATAGCACAACCCTGCATCCAATGCCGATCCGCCGTCACCGACAGACGAGGCAGACCCGGTACCGGCCATGCGCGTCAAGTGACCCGTGGTGCGGTCCCATCGACGGATCAGGTGGCTGTCAGAATCAGTCAGAAATAGATTGCCTTCTCGATCCAGCGCAATCCCTGAGGGCCGGGAGACACTTGGAGACGGCGGATCATCGGGCGACTGATAGCGATAACTTCCTCCGTCACCAACCGCCGTCGCAATCATACCGGTGACAAGATCGACGGATCGGATGCGACTATTGAACGTATCGGCAATATAGAGCGTCCCCGCCGCGACCGCTAACCCGCTGGGCCCGGCCAGGCTCGATTCCACCGCCGGTTTACCGTCTCCATCGTATGCCGCCGATCCCATTCCTGCGACCGTACGGATCATCCCGGTCTTCAGGTCGACGGCCCGCACTCGGTTATTACTCTGATCGGCAATATATAACTGCCCCTGCGCGTCGACCGCCAAGGCGGCCGGTTCGTTCAGGGCCGCACGATCAGCCGGCCCGCCGTCGCCGGAAAACCGTGCCTGCCCGGTGCCGGCCATCGTCGTGATGATCCCGGTCTGGGCATCCACGCGGCGAACTCGATGGTTCATCATATCGGCGATGTACAGATGGCCCTGCGCATCAATGGCGACCGCTGTGGGGAAATTAAGCAGCGCTTCCGTGGCGGGTCCGCCATCTCCGCCGTACCGTTTCGGGGCCGCGGCTCCGACGAGATAGCGCACTGTCCCGCTCAGATCCGTCTGTTGGGTAAACTGCTCCGTCGTCTTGTGGCTCGTCTCGGCTAAGGGATCAATGTCTTCCTCAGGGACCAGATCGCCACCACCCAAGGGAGGGGTCGACGCGACTGCTTCAGGTGCGCAGCCGACCACAGTGGAAATCAGGCCAGTGACGCAATCCACTCGCCTCACGACGTGGTTTTCAGAATCTGCAACAAAGAGATTTCCCTGGCGATCGATCGCCAGGCCCTTCGGCTCATTCAGGCACGCCTGCGAGGCCGGCCCGCCGTCACCGCTGAACCCGGGCTCGCCAGTGCCAGCCCGCGTCGCAAGAGTCCAGGATGTGAACAAGGTTGCCATGCGAGAGTCCCGCCTCAGTTTAAATTGCGAAGAATGGCGTCGCCCATCTCGGTCGTGCCGACGACTCTGGTTCCCGGGCTCTGAATGTCCTTGGTGCGGTATCCCATATCGAGCGTTTTGACGATGGCCTGCTCGATTGCTTCGGCTTCTTTCTCGAGCTTGAACGCGTAGGACAACATCATGCCCACAGAGGCAATCGTCGCAATGGGATTCGCGATGTTCTTTCCCGCGATATCGGGCGCGCTACCATGGATCGGCTCGAACAATCCGACCTTGGCGCCGATACTGGCCGACGGCAGCATGCCGATCGATCCGGTCAGCATGGCCGCTTCGTCACTCAGAATATCTCCGAAGATATTGTTGCACACCAGGACATCGAACTGGCGCGGGTTGCGGACCAATTGCATCGCGGCATTGTCGACATAGATGTGATGCAACTCGACGTCCGGATAACTCTTCTGCACCTCGATCATCACACGACGCCACAACTCGGACGACTCCAGCACATTCGCCTTATCGACCGACGTGACCTTTTTCCGCCGCTTGCGCGCCGCTTCGAAGGCCACCTTGCCGATCCGGCGAATCTCTTCGGTCGTGTAGACTTCGGTGTTCACTCCGCGCTCTTCGCCGTTCGGCAGCTTTTCAATCCCTTTCGGTTTCCCGAAATAGATGCCGCCGGTCAGCTCTCGCACGACGAGAATATCGATCCCTTCGATCACCTCGCGCTTCAACGTCGAAGCATCAACCAGATTGGGGTATACCTTGGCGGGACGTAAATTGGCATACAACCCTAAGGCCTCGCGGATACCCAGCAGCGCCCGCTCAGGACGAAGGCTGTACTCCAACCCTTCCCATTTGGGCCCCCCAACCGCTCCCAGCAATACCGCGTCGCTTTGCTTGGCCAATGCCAAGGTTTCGTGCGGCAGCGGCACACCCACTTTGTCGATCGCTTGTCCGCCAATGTCGGCCGAGGTGAATTCAAACGAGTGTTGATACTTCTCTCCGATAGCCTGTAACACCTTGACCGCTTCGGGAACAATCTCACGCCCGACTCCATCACCCGCTAAGACTGCAATCTTCGCTTTCACGTCACACCACTCCTTCCTGCGAACAGACTGGACTCTCTACTCCTCGACCTGCTCATCCTCACTCCGCCAGGCCGGATCAACCAGACACAAAAATTCTATTTCCGTCGTACCAATGTTTTCCAGCGACTGATTCCCCCCAGGCGGCACGTACACGATGGATCCGCGTTCGACGAGCTCGGTCTCACTCCCGATACTGAAGCGGCCCTGCCCGGCGATAAAGTAGTACACCTCTGACGAAGCCAGCTTGTGCCGCTTAGACCGGCAGCCGGGAGCCAATCGGCCATGCGCAAGACTGTAACCCAGCTGCACCGGCTGCTTGGCCGGATGCAACAGTTCGCGAAGAACCGTATGGTCTCCGGCAAGAAATTCAGGGCATTCCAAGAGAGTGCGCTTGAGCATGGGAGACAACCCCAACCTGTCCGCAACTAAACCAACCGGCACTTGCGGACACCAGGGGCCGTCACTCTAGCGTGGCGGGAACGGTCAAATCAAGCGGACTTTCTGCTCTCCCTCTGCCTGTTTCGATGCCATATACGCGAGTCGATTCAACGCATTGAGATACGCCCGGGCCGCGGCCATGATGATATCCGTATCGGCTCCATGACCCGAGACCGTGCGGCCGTCTTCCTCCACGCGCACGGAGACTTCTCCCTGCGCATCTGTCCCGCCGGTAATGGCGTTGACGCCGAACATCAACAGCTTACTCTTCGTCTTCGTGATGGCCGCAATCGTCCGATAGACCGCATCGACCGGCCCGTCGCCGGTGCCTGATTCCTTGATCACTTGTCCGTCAATGTTCAATTCCACCGTCGCCGTCGGTACGAGATTCGTGCCGCTTTCGACATGGAACGATTTCAACACAATCCGCTCGGTCATCTTGGCCAACTCTTCCGACACAATCACTTCTAAATCTTCTTCGAAAATTTCCTTCTTTTGATCGGCCAGCTTCTTGAAACGTTCAAAAGCATGGTTGAGCTCTTCCTCGCTGAGCTTGTACCCCAAATCATCCAATCGCTGCCGGAATGCATGACGCCCGGACAACTTGCCCATGACCATCTTGCTCTCGATCAACCCGATCGATTCCGGCCGCATGATTTCGTAGGTCGTCTTATCCTTCAACAGCCCGTCCTGGTGAATCCCGGACGTGTGAGCGAACGCATTCGCACCGACGATGGCCTTGTTCGGCTGCACGACCATGCCGGTAATCTTACTCACCAACCGGCTCGTCTTGGCAATCTCCTCCGTCCGGATGCCGGTATCGGCCTGATAAAAGTCCTTCCGGGTCCGGAGCCCCATGACGATTTCTTCCAGCGACGTGTTGCCGGCCCGTTCGCCGATCCCGTTGATCGTGCACTCCACCTGGCCCGCGCCATTGACGATCGCCGCTAAACTATTCGCCACAGCGACACCCAAGTCGTTGTGGCAGTGGACTGAAATCACGGCCTGCTTGGCATTCGGCACTTTGTCGAAAATCCCTTTGATCAACGCGCCGAACTCTTGCGGCACGGCATAGCCCACCGTATCGGGAATATTGATCGTTCCCGCCCCGGCAGCAATCACCGCTTCAATGACCTCATAGACGTAGGACTGGTCCGAGCGGCTCGCATCCATCAGCGAGAACTCCACGTCCGGCATATAGCTCCGCGCGCGCTGCACCATCTCGACCGCACGCTTCCTGGCCTCTTCCCGCGTCATCCTGAACTGATGCTTCAAATGGATGTCGGACGTCGAGAGGAACGTATGAATCCTGGCCTTCGGCGCGCCTTTGAGCGCCTCCCAGGCCCGATCGATGTCCTCCGGACGAGCCCGCGCCAGACTGCAGACCGTCGGTCCCTCAACCTCCAACGCAATCCGGCGAACCGCCTCAAAATCTCCGGGCGAACTGTAGGCAAAGCCGGCTTCGATGATATCGACCCCAAGCCGCGCCAGCTGCTTCGCCACCATGACTTTCTCTTCCACGTTCATGCTGGCGCCGGGCGACTGCTCGCCGTCGCGCAACGTCGTATCGAAAATGCGAATCATCCGTTCCATGGTTTCTCCTCCCTCACGCTTCCATCAGGATGCTCAAACAGGCCCCCGTTCTCACCCACCCAGCCCCGGCGCGCCGAGACGCGCCGCTCCACGGGCAGGCGGCAGAGAGGGCGATCCCAAGGCGTACTGCCGCAGTACGTCGAAGGGGTCGAATGACCGAGAACACTGCAGGGGAGCTTTTTCAGCAGCCTCAAATAGAAAAAGCCTTCGCCCCCCCCATTACGGTCAGGGACGAAGGCTTCGCGCGCTTCGTGGTACCACCCTGGTTCGGCAACGAATGACATCCGGTCATCCATCACCCTTCATTGGCCCCTTACGGGAGCGAAGCGGAATCCATTACTCGGGGTTCACGGATTCGGCTCAGAGGCGAGTTCGGCGACACACAGACCGGCTTGCACCACCCGCCGGCTCTCTCAAATCTGTGCGGCTCGCCTACTACTCCTCGTCGTCGCCTTACGATTTGGGTTCTATCACAGGCTGGTCAGACTTGGAAAGAGGTTTCTTCCCAACGGCTTTCGCCATCAACCAGAACAATCGTTCGGTCGGTCCCATCAACGCATAGCCCGAAAATACCACAAACAGCATCACCTCAGGCCAGGCCGCAATCATCATGAGCGCAAGAATGCCCCACACTAGATAGGTAATCTGCTGGCGGCCTTTGAACTTCATATCCTTGAAGCTGCGATACTTCACGGTACTAACCATGAGGAAGGAAAGAGCGAGCGTGATGACCAACACTAACACCGGCTTCACTTCCGTCCCCATCCGGACAATATGATGGTCGAGAATCACCAGCGACGCGACCACTCCGGCAGCCGCGGGAATCGCCAACCCGGTGAAGTACTTGCTGTCAGCCAGCGCGACCGTTGAATTGAAACGCGCGAGCCGGACCGCCCCCATCGCGACATAGGCGAACATCACGGCGACACCGAACATACCTTGTCCGCTCAGCGCCCAGGAGTAGATCAGGAGACCCGGGGCGACACCGAACGACACCACATCGGACAGGGAGTCATACTCCAATCCGAAATGGCTCGTGCTGTTCGTCAGTCGGGCCGACTTTCCATCCAACACATCGAAAATCATTGCGACCAAAATGGCAATCGCTGCCGCCATATAGTTGGCATTGAAGACAGACAGGATGGCATAGACACCGCAAAACAGGTTCCCCGTCGTGAAGAGATTGGGAATCAGATGCATCGCCTGACGTTTCCGCGCTTCCTTCCCCAACGATTGTCGCAAGCCGTTTCCCTTCATCGTAGGTCTCCCAAGATGGTTGCTCCGCCTTTCACACGATCTCCAACGGCCACTCTGAGTTTCGTACCGATGGGAAGAAATGTGTCCATCCGCGAACCAAATCGGATCAAACCAAACCGCTCTCCGAGCTTTGCCCGATCTTTAGGGGAGACCCAGCAGACAATGCGCCGGGCAATGAGCCCCGCCACTTGCACGCACAAGACCCTTGCACCGCTGGCCGCTTGAATCATCAGCGCATTTTGCTCATTCTTGATCGTCGCCTCCGGCTTACTGGCAACCAAAAAGAGTCCCGGCTGGTACTGCACATCTTCAATGACCCCTTCGCAGGGAATCCGGTTGATGTGAACGTCGAACACGTTCAGAAAGATCGTGACCCGGAGGCTGCGGTCCTTGAGATAGCGAGGCTCGAACTCTTCTTCGATGGCAATGATTTTCCCGTCGCCTGGCGCCACGATCAGTCCAGAGCCTTCCGGAATCACCCGCGCGGGGTTGCGGAAAAACCACGACACGAACAGTGTCAGACCAGCCGCCACCGCGGCAACCGGCGTCCAACCCATCCATCCAGCACAGAGTGTAACGCCCGCTGCCGCACCGATGAAGGGAAACCCCTCTTTGGCAAACGGGACACCGACGGCACGATCAGCCACAGGGCTCGCCCCTTCTAGTTCTTGGTCTTATCGACCAGCTGATCTTTCTTCAGCCAGGGCATCATCGCCCGGAGCTTGGCCCCTACGGCCTCGATGGGATGCGCTTCGCCTTTGGCAAGCAACGCATTGTAGACAGGACGATTGGCTTGATTCTCAAGCACCCACTCTTTGGCAAACTGACCGGTCTGAATTTCACCGAGGATCTTCTTCATTTCCTGCTTCGTCTGCTCGGTCACCACTCGAGGCCCACGGGTAATATCCCCATACTTGGCCGTGGTGCTGATCGAATAGCGCATGTTGGCAATTCCGCCCTGATAAATCAGATCGACGATCAATTTCACTTCATGCAGACATTCGAAATAGGCCATCTCCGGCGAATAGCCCGCTTCCGTCAACGTCTCATAGCCCGCCTGAATGAGCGATGTCAGGCCGCCGCACAGCACGGCCTGCTCGCCGAACAGATCGGTCTCGGTCTCTTCACGGAAATTGGTTTCGATAATACCGGCGCGACCGCCGCCGACCGCACTCGCATAGGCCAGGCCCACCTGCCGCGTGGTCCCGCTCGGATCCTGGTGAACGGCGAGCAAACACGGCACGCCACTGCCCTTGGTGTACTCAGACCGAACCAAGTGTCCGGGCCCCTTAGGAGCGACCATAAACACGTTGATGTTCGCCGGAGGCACGATCTGGCCGAAATGGATGTTGAACCCGTGCCCGAACGCGAGATAGGAACCGGGCTTCAGGTTCGGTGCAATGTCCTGACGATAAATAGCCGCCTGCATTTCATCGGGCGCCAGGATCATCACCACATCGGAAGCCTTGACGGCATCGGCGACCGGCATGACCTTGAGTCCGCTCTGCTCGGCTTTTTTCCATGATGCGCCTTCGCGCACACCGATCACCACATTGACGCCGCTCTCCTTCATATTGAGGGCATGCGCATGACCCTGGCTGCCGTAGCCGATCACGGCGACCTTCTTATTGCGAATCTGCTGAATGTCGGCATCTTTGTCGTAATAAATCTTCATCATGAACTCCTCAGGAACGCCCTGTTTCAGAAATAGATAGCCCCGTAAACTCCAGACTACTCGCGCGCCACCTTCTTGGGCTGCACCGCGCTCGCTCGAATCGGCTCCCGCGCCACGGCCACTCGCCCGGTTCGAGTCAATTCCTTGATCCCAAGCGGCTGCAGGAGATTGATGATGGCTTCAATCTTTTTCGGATCGCCCGTGACCTCGATGGTATAGGTCGCCGGCGTCGAATCGATGACGTTGGCGCGAAAAATGTCCGCGATTCTCAGCGCCTCAGCACGATCTTCGGCCTTGGTATGCACCTTGATCAAGGCCGTCTCGCGCGACACGAACTCGCTCTCGTTCAGATCGACGACCTTGATCACGTCGATGAGCTTGTTAAGATGCTTCACGATCTGTTCGATGATGCGATCGTCGCCCGAGGTCACGATCGTCATCTGCGACATCGAAGGATCCAGCGTCGGCGCCACCGACAGACTCTCGATATTGAAACCCCGGCCACTGAACAGCCCGGCCACACGGGACAACACGCCAAACTTATTTTCGACCGTGACGGAAATAATGTGTTCCATATTCGAATGCCTTAGGCGGTCAGGACGGTATCGGTACCGTCCGGCGTCACTTTGGATGTGCTCGCCTGTTTATTTTTCAACTCCGGCGGATCTTCCAAGATCATCTCGTGGTTACACCCTCCGGCCGGAATCATCGGATACACGTTTTCAAAACGATAGGTCGGCACATCCACAATCACCGGCCCATCCACCGCGATGGCTTCCCTAAGCACCGCGTCGAGATCGCCCACCTTGTTCGCGCGCAACCCGACGGCCCCATAGGCTTCTGCCAACTTCACAAAGTCCGGAGTATTCTCGAGGTCGCTGGAGGCATAGCGGCCCTGGTAGAACAAATCCTGCCACTGCCGGACCATGCCATGGAACCGGTTATTCAGTACGATGATCTTCACAGGAAGCTTGCTTACCACCGCCGTGGCCATCTCCTGCATATTCATCTGAATGCTGCCGTCCCCCGCAATGCACAGCACCAACCGACCGGGAAACGCCGCCTGCGCGCCCATCGCCGCGGGAAACCCAAAGCCCATGGTCCCCAGCCCACCGGACGTCAACCAGCGATTCGGCTTGGCCAGCTTGAAATATTGGGCGGCCCACATCTGATGTTGGCCCACATCGGTTGAAACGATCGGGTCCCGGTCCTTCGTCAGTTCATACAACCGCTTCACCACATGCTGGGGCTTGATCGGTCCGTCCGCATCCTGCTGATACGACAACGGATGAGCGGATTCCCACTCACGAATTTGCTTCCACCAGGGCTTTCGTAATTCCTTCTGTTCCCCGTTGACCGACGCGCGGAGAATCTGATTCAGCTCCCGCAGAACGGTCTTGCAATCCCCGACGATCGGAATATCGACGTTGATGTTCTTTCTGATCGATGTCGGATCGATATCGACATGAATGACCTTGGCATGAGGACAGAACTCCGAGACCTTTCCCGTCACGCGGTCATCAAAGCGCGCCCCGATTGCAATCACAAGATCAGAATAGTGCATGGCCATGTTGGCCTGATAGGTGCCGTGCATACCCAGCATCCCCAAGGAGAGCTGGTGTTCTCCCGGAAATGCCCCGAGCCCCATGAGGGTCATATCGACCGGGATTTGCGTCAGTTCCGCCAGCTCGATCAATTCGGCCGAGGCGCCTGAAAACACGACGCCGCCACCGACATAGAGAATCGGCTTCTTGGCCTTCATGATGGCTTCGGCCGCCTGCTTGATCTGCCACTTGTTGCCGTCGTACGTCGGGTTATACCCC
Source organism: Nitrospira sp. (assembly GCA_030692565.1). Taxonomy (NCBI): domain Bacteria; kingdom Pseudomonadati; phylum Nitrospirota; class Nitrospiria; order Nitrospirales; family Nitrospiraceae; genus Nitrospira; species Nitrospira sp. Next base: position 14,111 of record JAUYAO010000007.1, on the reverse strand, counting down.
CGAATTGAGACGGAGGTGGGGTAGACAAATTCGGCTGTGGCCATCGAGACGTCTTTGGGAATATCGACAAGGACGGGACCCGGGCGGCCTGTCGTCGCGATATAAAACGCCTCTTTAATGGTCATCGCGAGATCGTTGACGTCCTTCACGAGGAAGTTGTACTTCGTGCAAGGTCGGCTCAATCCAATATTGTCGGCCTCTTGAAACGCATCGTTGCCGATCAGGCTCGTGGGCACCTGGCCGCTGAAACAGACCAACGGAACGGAGTCCATGTAGGCATCAGCCAAGGCGGTAATGACGTTGGTCATGCCGGGACCGGACGTCACCAAGCACACGCCTGCTTTCCCCGTCGCTTTGGCATAGCCTTCGGCCATGTGGCCGGCACCCTGTTCATGCCGCGTCAAGATGACGTCTATGTCTTTCTGCTGATGGAGCATGTCGAATATCTTGAGGACCACGCCACCGGGAAGCGCGAAGATCGTTTTGACCCCCTCCCGCTTGAGACTCTCGATCAATATCTCAGACCCGTTGAGCTTCATATCGTTTCCCTCCCCCGGATGCCCGGAGTACTGTTTTCAAGAACGTGCAGCCCTTCACGAAATGGCCATCCTAGAACCTCTGGCCAATCCACACGGAAATTTGTGCAATATCAATAGGAAAGAATGCGAGATCCTAACACCACGCTAGATGAGGGTCAAGAGCCGCCAGGGCCATCCCCCCTCATCAGCACAGCCGAGGAGAACAATTGAAGCACCGCTTAACACAAAAAAAGCGCGAGCGAGGAAACCTATAAGCCGGATTCTGTCCCGCATGAACCGGAGTTCATGCCTGGGTGATCATTTCTCTGGGATTCGAGTTACCCCGAACCTCGAGCGACCTACCCGAAGACCTCGACCGGGCCAGTCGTTGCGCCGTGCCCTTGCGAGCACCGCACGTGTCTTCCTATTTGGCCTTGCACCGGGCGACGCTTACCGTGCCAGCGATGTCACCATCCCTGCGGTGGGCTCTTACCCCGCCGTTTCACCCTTACCTGATCCGTAGCGACGAGATGGGATCCCGTCGCCTTGGCCATCGGCGGTTTGTTTTCTGTGGTGCAGGTGTCGGATTACTCCGCCTGGGAATTACCCAGCGCCCCGCCCATGGAGTCCGGACTTTCCTCCCGGCACACAAGGTGCCGAGCGATCACCCAGTCTCCTCTCTCGCGCACCTACACTATAGGGCTGGAATCCCAGGCTTTCAAGGGCAGCGTCTCAACAAACTGCCCGCTATGGGGCCACGGGTAAGAGCATTGGAGGAACCGGCTGTTTCGTCTGGTAGATGGCCATAGCTTCCGGCATCCATTGCTTCAACTGTTCGATGCGTGTCTCGTGACCGGGATGGGTTGACATGAACTCGGCGGGACCACCGCCTCCTGATAACTGCGCCATCCGCTCCCACAAACCTACCGACTCGCGCGGATCATAGCCTGCATCCGCCGCCAAGAGAATGCCGATATAGTCAGCCTCAGACTCGTGCTTCCGGCTAAACGGAAGCAATACCCCAACCTGGGCGCCGACACCAAGCGCTGCCATCGCCGCTTGCGACATCAACCCACCGCCGCCGCTGGCGCCGGCTGCTGCTCCCGCTACCTGCAGGGCGGCGTTCGTCAATTGCCCCTGACTCATTCGCTCCGCCCCATGGCGCGCCAGAGCATGAACGACTTCATGGCCCATCACCGCGGCGAGACCGGCCTCCGTCTTGGCAACCGAAAAGATCCCCGTATAGACCGCCATCTTTCCACCCGGCAACGCAAATGCGTTCAGCGTTTTGTCGTCCTTAATCACGGTCACTTCCCACTGAAACTGCTGTGCCATCTCTCCGTACTTCGACCGTTTGGCTGCTTCAATAATCCGCGCGGCAACGCGCTTCACCGGCTCGATCTCACGGGGATCCTGGGACTGCCGCATCTTCGGATCGTTCTTCACCTGGGCATAGGCTTGCGTACCCATTTGCATTTCCTGATCCACTGACGTCATCAGGAGTTGTTGGCGGCCTGTGTAAGGATTGGTTTCACACCCGCCAATCCCCAACAGCGTGCCCAGCAACGCTCCAATCGCGACCTGTCGCATGCTCCATATGCTGGCTATCATAGGCTCTCCCTTACGCACCACTCGTCGATGAAGCTTGTCATTCAATTGACCGCCCCCGCTTTAATTCGTTAGATTACCGCGCCCTCGATAAAATTTCTACCGGGAGCACGTAGTGGCAGTTACCCATACATCGGTCGAACGTATCGGCATCGACGAATCGGGAAAAGGCGACTACTTCGGCCCGCTCGTCATCGCCGCCGTTTTTGTGGACGCCGTCACCCAAGGCGAGCTGGCTCTCATGCAGGTGCGGGACAGCAAGAAAATCTCGGACGGTCGGATCCTCGACATGGCGCCGGATATCAAAACCATCTGCCCCCACAGCATCGTCGCCATTGGCCCGCAGAAATACAATGAGCTGTACGCGAAGATTAAGAACTTGAATCGCTTGCTGGCCTGGGGCCACGCCCGTGCCCTGGAAAACCTGCTCGACAAGGTGTCGTGCGGTCGAGCGATTGCGGATCAATTCGGAGATGAGCGGCTGATTCTGAGCGCACTCCAAGCCAAGGGCCGCACGATCGTGCTGGAACAGCGGCCAAAAGCCGAGTCTGACATAGCCGTCGCCGCCGCGTCGATCCTCGCGCGCGCAGAGTTTTTGATTCGACTCAAACGATTATCCGAAGAGGTAGGGACGACACTTCCGAAGGGAGCATCAGCCACCGTGGAACTGGCAGCCAGAATGGTGATCAAAAAACACGGACAAGAGCGCCTTGGGAATGTCGCGAAGTTGCACTTCAAAACTACCCAGGCCGTACTGGCAGGACTTGCTTAGACCGACTCCCCGACTTCCAGGTCGTTCTTCCTGGCGACACTCAGGGCTGAAGCGGATTCGGTCGGGATCTCGCCTTCCCAATAGAGCATCCGGCGGCAGTAGGGGCATACGTGGAGATCGTCGGATCGTCTGACTTGCGCGATCAACTGCGGCGGGATCTGGAGCCGGCATCCGGCGCACATCCCTTCACGCACGGCAGCAATCGCCCCGTCTTTCCGGGACAACTTGATATGCGTATAGCGCGCAAGCAGATTGGGGTCGATCTGTTTCGCCGCCGCGCGCTGTTCAGCCTCAAGCTGCGCCAGCTCCGTGGCGAGCTCCTTGTCCGCCGCATCGAGCGCTTGTTTTTCCTTGGAAAACACGGCCTGTGCCGCATTCACTTTCCCCTGCAGCTCTTTGATCGTCCCTTGCAGCTGGTCGATCTTGTCCATTGAGACCAAGATCTTTTCTTCGAACTCTCCACGTTTTTTGTTCGCCAATTCAATTTCGAACAGGTGCGCTTGATACTCCTTGTTCGTTTTCAGACTCGCGGCGTGCGACTTCATTTTCTCGGTCTGCGCTTCGTGCATTTCAAGGTCTTTTTCGTGGGTACGCCGCTCTTTCACCAGCGCGTCAACCCCCGTCTTCGCGTCGGTCAGCAACTGCGTATCCTCGCGAAGCGGCGCTTCGGCGATATTCAGCCGCTCAGGGATCTTCCGACGCTGTTCAGTAATCTCCAGAATGCGGAGATCCAGTTTTTGCAGGGCGAGCAGGGGGGACAGTTTCTGGCTCAACGGACTCCTTAACACGACATTCGTAGTGAGACGACTCGGGGCGCAACGGGCCACGCCAGATGTGGTGGGCCCACTAGGACTTGAACCTAGGACCAGCTGATTATGAGTCAGCCGCTCTAACCACCTGAGCTATGGGCCCGATCGGGTGAACCGGTGATTCACGCTCTCTCTGCTCACCCGACACAGGTCGGATGATTCTAGGCCGCGCCTCCCATGGAGTCAAATGGCCCACGGACGGCCTGGTGTTACACGCTTTCGACAAAGCTTCGCAGCTTTTTGCTCCGGCTTGGATGCCGCAACTTGCGCAGTGCTTTGGCTTCGATTTGCCGGATACGCTCACGAGTCACTTCAAAATCCTGCCCGACTTCTTCCAGCGTGTGGTCGGTGGCTTCGCCGATCCCAAACCGCTTGCGCAAGACTTTTTCTTCGCGCGGGGTCAATGTTTCCAGCGCACTGTTGATCTGGCGCTGCAAATCGTACCGGATCGCGGCTTCCAGCGGGGAGACCGCCTTCTTGTCCTCGATAAAGTCGCCCAAATGGCTGTCTTCTTCTTCCCCGATCGGCGTCTCCAGAGAAATCGGCTCGCGCGCGATCTTGAGAATCTTCCGGACCTTGTCGAGGGGCAAGTCCATCCGCTCGGCGATTTCCTCCGGCAACGGCTCACGGCCCAGCTTCTGGACGAGATGCCGGGAGGTCCGGATCAATTTATTGATCGTTTCGATCATGTGCACGGGAATGCGGATCGTACGGGCCTGATCCGCAATCGCCCTGGTAATCGCCTGCCGGATCCACCAGGTCGCATAGGTACTGAACTTGTAGCCACGCTGATACTCAAACTTATCCACCGCCTTCATCAACCCGATATTGCCTTCCTGGATGAGATCCAGAAACTGCAATCCTCGGTTCGTATACTTCTTGGCAATGCTCACCACAAGGCGCAGATTGGCCTCAACCAGCTCCGCCTTCCCGCGCTTGACCTTATCCTCGGCGACATCCAGATGCTTCACAGCATCTTTGATTTCTTCTGCCGGAACCAAGGCCTCTTCCGTTTCCAGCTGCCTGATCCGTGCCTTCGCCGCCTGATAGATTTTCTTGATGTCCGAGAGGGTCTCCTCGGACACTCCGGCCTTTCGCCTGACGGCCAGAAAGTCCGGCCTCGTCCGGCACATTTTCCTCAGCTGCTCGGCACCGGCCTCGCCGCCGATTCCAATGCGCCGCTGACAGCTCGCCACTTCCCGCTCGGCCATCCGGAACTGCACGGCCAGATCGCGCACACGCTGGACCATGCGATCCTTCAGGACGCCGTGCAAATTCACCGACTCGATCTTGTCGACGACCTGCTGCCGGGCCAGATCGAACTGCTTCTTGTATTGCTTTTGCTTCGCCGGATCACTCCCGAGAGACTTTTCTTTCTCGACGAGGGCCTTCAGCGACAATGAGACTTTCCGGACCGTGTTCAACGCCTCCAGCGTCTTCACGCGCAGCTCTTCATAGTCCCGCTCGATCGGCTGCTGCTCCTCTTCGAGCTCCTCCTCGGTTTCTTTTACCGGCACGATCTCGCGCACATCGATCTTTCCATCCTTGAGCTGATCGCGCAGGGCCAGCACAAACTCGATCGTCATGGGCAATCCGTAGATCACCGACGCCACTTCCTTCTTTCCTTCTTCGATCCGCTTGGCGATCTCAATTTCCCCTTCGCGGCTCAGCAAGGCGACGCTGCCCATTTCCTTCAAATACAGACGAACGGGATCGTCGGTGCGGCTCAAGGCTCCGGGCGTGAGATCGATCGGTTTTTCGTTTTCTTCCTCGGCTTCCGCCTCGGTCTCGGTCTCCGCTTCCTCCGTATCGTCGGCGGCCTCACCCCGCTCCGTCCGCTTCTGTGTCCGCTCGCCATCCGGCGCATCCACAATCTCAATGTCCAATTCGCCGAACATCGTCATGATGCTGCCGAACTGGTCGGAGGACACCACCTCCGCCGGCAGGGTGTTATTCAACTCATCGTAGGTCAGGAATCCTTTTTCCTTCCCGATCGTAATGAGTTTCTTCACCTCGCCGAGCAACTCTTGCTTCGCCATAACTACTCCTTCACCAATGAGACTGTGCCGGCGACTGGCGTGCCGGCTTTCCGCATTTGCAATTCATTCACTTGCAGATTGATCGACTGCACGTCTTCCCAACGTCCTTCACGTTCAGCCCCTTTGAGGCGTGAGATGAGCTCGCGCATGGCCGCCTCGGAACGTTTCCGGTCCAGCTGATCCAGGCAGCCCTTGATATGCTCCGAGAGATCGTCGAAATGGTCGTCCCGCAGCGAGAATTCGGTGGCCAACGTCCCACAATCTGGATCGTCCATCGCCGCATCAAGGAACGCTCGCACTTCAACGCGTCCATCCGCTCCCAAATGCTCCAACGCACAAGCCACGAGCTTCTGGCAGGCCGGGATTGAAAAGAGCTCGGGCTTCAACCGGCGAATATCCGCCGGAGACAATTTCCCCTGCAACAGCAAAAAGGCGAGATCCCGCTCCTCGGGAACGCCCTTGAAAGCCGGAACGGGTTTCGGTGATGGGGCCGGCACCCCGGCAGTCTTCCGCTGCTCAGCTATTAATGCCGGATACCGTTCAATCAAGCGCTGCTGATTGATCCCCAGACGCTCCGCAACCACTCGCAGCCGTTCTTCCCGTTCGATCGGATGTTCGCTCTTCTGAAGGATGCGTAATATTTCATCCACACTGCGGATCCGGCCTTCGAGCGATCCGGACTCGGCCTCTTTCACGCTATGCTCCAACGCATAGTCTAACAGGCTCGGAGCCGCCGCCTCGAGTTGCGCAAACGCCTCTGCTCCGGCTTTCCGAACGTACGTGTCAGGGTCGTCTCCGTCCGGTAATGTCACGACCTTGACCCCGAGACCGCTGTTCACAAACAAATCCAATCCTCGCAGCGCCGCTCGCACACCGGCGGCATCCGGATCGAACAGCAATACGACATTCGTCGCAAACCGCCGGAGGGCTTGAATGTGCTCCGCCGTCAGCGCCGTGCCGAGCGTGGCTACGGTATGGGTGATCCCGGCCTGATGCAACGCAATCGCATCGAAATAGCCTTCCACCACAATCACGGTCTTCGTTCGAGCGATCGCCTCGCGCGCCTGGTCGAAGGCAAACAGCGTCTGCCCCTTCTTGAATAACGGCGTATCAGGAGAATTCAAATACTTGGGTGTGCCGTCTCCGAGCGTCCTTCCGCCGAATCCCACCACACGCTTGCGCAAATCGACGATCGGAAACATGACGCGGGCTCTGAATCGATCATAGAAGCCCGTGGCCCCTTTCCCCGCCTGCTCCCGCGCAACGGTCAACCCGGCCGCCGCCAGATCACCTGCCGTAAACCCTTGATGCGTCAACGCCTTGATCAAGGCTTCCCATTCCCCCAACGCCACACCGATGGCAAATCGCGTAATCGTGGCCGGTTCGATGCCCCGCTCGGCGAGATAAGCTCGTGCGGGCTCCCCGGCTCTTGCATCCTGTAGATTCTTGTGAAACCACGAAGACGCGGCCTGGTTCACTTGCTCGATACGCCCGAACTGAGCAGCCTGCGGATTGACCCCGGCCGACTCCTGAACCTCAATCCCGACCTTTCGACCGAGATCACGCACGACTTCAGGGAAACTGGCTCCCGTAATTCGCGTCAAAAACGAAAACACATTGCCGCCGGCCCCACAGCCGAAACAATGAAAAATCTGCCGTGAGGGACTCACCGTAAACGACGGACTTTTTTCCTGATGGAACGGGCACAACCCCTTGAGATTCTGTCCTGCTCTAGTGAGCGAGACATGATGGCCGACGATATCCGCGATATCGATCCGGTCACGAATCTGATTGATGATGTCGTCAGAAATCAGGCCTCGGCCCACGAGAGTCCTGGCTCCTTTGCACCCGTCATGGTCGACCGACGAGCTAGCCTGTAAATGATCGGAAAATTTGACTGGTCAGGGTATCAGACCGCTTGAAACCCTGTCAATTATGAGGGAGACCGCCTAGCCTGGAGGCCAGCCGAGGTGACGACCGCCAAGTACATGAAAATGCAGGTGCAAAACGGTTTGCCCTCCGTCTCGCCCTGTATTGGCCACAATTCGATAACCCGGTTCGGCAAGGCCCTTGTCTGTGGCAACCTGCCGACAAGTCAAGAGCAAGCGGCCAAGCAACGCTTGATCTTCCTCGCCGAAATCCTGAACGGCTGCGACATGCCGCTTTGGAATGACCAAGGTGTGAACGGGTGCCTGAGGGCTGACATCATCGAACGCTAATGTATGCTCGTCCTGATACACCACTTTTGCGGGAATGCTGCCATCGACGATACGGCAAAAAATACAGGTACTCACCGTGCCCTCCCTGGCTATTGTTCCGTCCTGAGGCCGGACTTCCCAAACCGCTTCGCTAACTCTTGATAGATCACGGACAGAGGAATGTCATGGTAGCCTAAGACCATGAGCGTATGAAAAAACAGATCGGCGATCTCGTAAACGATTTCCTCTTTCTTTCCGCCCTTCGACGCCAGCAGCACTTCGCCGGCTTCTTCTGCCACTTTCTTGAGGATCTTGTCGTGCCCCCCCTCAAATAACTTTGTCGTATACGACCCCGGCTGGGGATTGGCCCGCCGCGTCTCGATCGTCCGCAGCACCGCCTCAAGAATGCCGCCTGCAGCCTCATCGGTTTTACCGGGGCCCACCCCACCCGACTCATCCAGCGGCGTGAAAAAACAGGCCCGTTCTCCGGTGTGACAAGTCGGTCCAACCGGTTGCGCCTTCACGAGAATGGTATCGCGATCACAATCCACATAGAGGGTTTTCACATGGAGTTTGTGCCCCGATGTTTCCCCCTTCTCCCAGAGCTTCTGGCGCGACCGGCTCCAGAAGTGAACCGTCTTGGTGGCGACGGTTTGATTCAACGCGTCCTGGTTCATATACCCGACCATCAGGACCGTTCCGTCCAGCCAGTCCTGCACAACGGCTGGAATCAGCCCCTGCGCATCAAACTTGAAAGCCTGTGCCCCGTCGCCTTGTCCCATGATGTCACGCAACCGGTACGGCGTGATCAAGCCGCACCGGCACGCCTTTCTCACGTAAATATTCTTTGGCCTGCGGAATCGTATACGTCCGGAAATGAAAAATCGAGGCCGCCAGCACCGCATCGGCCTTCCCCTTCGTAAATCCGTCGTAGAGATGCTCGAGCGTGCCGACTCCGCCTGACGCGATCACCGGAATCGAGGCGGCTTCTGACACCGCCGCCGTCAGCCCTAAATCATAGCCGCTTTGCTGGCCGTCTTGATCCATGCTCGTCAGCAAGATCTCTCCCGCCCCGTAGGTTTCCATCCGTTTCGCCCACTCCACCGCATCGAGCCCGGTGGCTTTTCGCCCGCCATGCGTAAAGACTTCCCATCGACCGGGCGTGATACCGCGCTTCGCATCGATCGCGACGACGATACACTGAGTCCCGAATTTCTGCGCCGCCTCCCGTACAAATTCCGGCCGTTGAACCGCCGCCGTATTGATGCTCACCTTATCGGCGCCGGCATTGAGCAAGGCGCGGATGTCATCGAGCGTCCGAACCCCGCCGCCGACAGTCACGGGCATGAACACACGCGCGGCGGTTTGTTCGACCACGTCGATAATCGTCTTCCGATTTTCATGCGACGCGGTGATATCGAGAAAACACAGCTCGTCCGCCCCTTCCCGATCATAGACCGCCGCCACTTCTACCGGATCGCCCGCATCGCGAAGATTGACGAAGCTGACACCCTTCACCACCCGGCCATCCTTGACATCAAGGCAAGGAATGATTCGTTTCGTCAGCATCGTGCGCCCAAGGCCGCAACCGCTGCGGCATAATCCAACTTCCCGTCATACATCGCCTTCCCGACGATCGCGCCTTCAATGCGTGGGCCGAGCGCGTGAACCGCTTGCAGATCCTCTACGCGCGTGATGCCACCCGAGGCAATGACGGGGAAGGCGGACTGGTCGACCACCTCTTGCAACGCCGGTATGTTAGGCCCGCTCAGCATGCCATCGCGGGAAATGTCGGTATAGATCACCGCGCTGATCGCGAGCCCGGCCAGGTCTTTAAGCAAATCGATGGCCTTTGTTTCCGATACGGCCGTCCACCCCTTCACCGCCACCTTGCCGTCACGCGCGTCGAGCCCGAGCAGAATGCGCTGAGGAAACTCTTTGCAGGCCTGCTCAAGAAATGCGCGATCCGTAAGCGCCGCGGTTCCGAGCACCACGCGCGAAACCCCGGCATTGAGATAACGCCGCACCGTCTCGATCGTGCGAATGCCGCCGCCGACCTGCACCTTCACACTCACTGTCTTCATCACCGCTTCGATCTGCGGAAGATTCCGGGGCTCACCGTCGACCGCCCCGTTTAAATCGACGACATGAATGAGGCCTGCCCCGCCTTGCTGCCACTTTCGAGCCACCGCCGGGACATCCTCCGAATACACCGTCTCTGCGGCCATATCGCCCTGGCGCAACCGCACACAACGCCCGTCTTTCAAATCGATGGCTGGAATCACAAGCACGTTACTTCTCTCCCCCTGCTCCGAATGGAAATTCTTTCAACACTTCATCCACACCGTACTCCGCCAGTTCGTCCGCTGTGACGAAGGCCCAGCGATGAATGAACCCCATAAAGTCTTCGGTCATCGGGCGCTGGCGCTCATAATAGTTGCCGACCCACAACACCTGCCCATCTGCTGCCACCACTTTGAGCTCAAACCCGACAGAGGCTGGAGGGTTTGCCCCGAGCCGACTGCCCACTCGCTCCTGATAGACCAACACCTGCCCGATCAGAGCGGCGTCCTGCTTCAGCTTCTTGGCCACGGCCGCGGCGGTCATTTCCGGCGTGGTCTTCAGCGAATCTCCGCCAAGCGAGGCCGCGGCTTTCCCCGCATCACCGGGTGACGAGACGACGACACCGGTGCGATGCCGAAGCCGGGACCAGAAGAGCTGCGTTACCTTCTCTGCCGCAGCAGCCGGGACGATGACCGTCTGCCGGGGAGGAGGTTCCACGTTTGACGGTACCCCGACCGAAATATCAGACCGGCGAACGCTTTGCGGCGCCGACATGAACGGATCCCCCTGATCACGGACCTGCGGAGTGGCGATCGTCGTGAACGGGACGAAGGCCATGGTCTTCACCTGATACTTCGGCAGCTCATTCGACGCCTTCGTGGTGACCTTCGAACCGCTACACCCCGCCACTGCCAAGACCGCTCCGGCCAGGCACACCAAGCCTAACCTCTGAAGATGAGTAGTCGCGACCCTCACGTCCAGGCCCCGAAATTCTTGATCAGCTGCAAGCCGACCGCCTGGCTCTTCTCGGGATGAAATTGGCAGGCCACCACGTTGTCCTTCCACACGCTCGAGACAAAGGGGATTCCGTAGGTTGTCGTTGTCGCCGCAATCTGCGTCTCGACAGGATCGACGAAATACGAATGAACAAAATACCAGTTCGCGCCGTTCGGGATCCCGGCAAACACCGGGCAGGCACGCTGCATATTCACCTGGTTCCATCCCATATGAGGAACTTTCAACGCGGGATCAGCGGGAAACCTGCGCACCTTGCCTGGAATAATGTCCAGGCCCTTATGCATGCCGAACTCTTCACTTTCCGTGAACAGCAGTTGAAGCCCCAGACAAATGCCCAGAAACGGTTTACCCGACTGAATCGCCATGCGAACGGCATCAACCAGCCCATACTGTTCGAGGTTGGCCATACAATCGCCGAACGCTCCGACTCCGGGTAACACGACATGACTGGCGCTCTTGATCACGCCCACATCGCGTGTCACCACCGCATGATGGCCGACGGCCTCAAACGCCTTGTGGACACTGCGCAAATTGCCCATGCCGTAGTCGATGATTGCGATCATGAATCTGTCCAATTCCAGGAAAGGCGTAACAATACCGCAACCAGCGGCAACCTGCCACTGGCAAACGACCTGAGCAGCATTAGCAAGCCCCCTCCCTTGACGGTCACAAAGACCCTCATCTGAAGATTGACAGGACATAGATGAACCAGTAGCCTGAACCAACACGAAGGCCAGCCCCAAAATGGACGATCGCACGCTTATTAAATACTTCAGAAGATCGGTCCCCGGACTCATCGCTCTGTATCGCTTTGGCTCGCAGGCGAAAGGCTCGGCTCGTCCGGACAGCGACGTAGATCTCGCCCTGCTCACACGCGACCCGATTCCCGCGATGCATCGCTTCGAACTGGCTCAAGACCTTGCCATTCAACTCCATCGCGATGTCGATCTCGTCGATTTGCGCAGCGCGTCAACGGTCATGCGAATGCAGGTCATCTCGACAGGTACGTGCCTCGATGCACCGGACGAGCCGGCCAGACGGGAGTTCGAAATGTATACCTATTCGGACTATGCCAGGCTGAATGAGGAACGGCGAGATATCTTGAAGAGAATCGCAGCAAGCGGAGTGGTGTATGGCTGACGACGTGGTCCTGAATAAAGCAGCCAGCATCGAACGCTGCCTCCAGCGGATCCTCGAAGAGTATGCAGGGAATAATCAGAATCTGGTGGCGAATCAGACCAAGCAAGACGCCATCATCTTAAACCTTCAGCGCGCCTGCGAGACCGCCATTGACCTCGCTATGTACGTGGTCAACCAATGCCGCCTTGGAACCCCGCAGGAAAGCCGTGACGCATTTACGCTATTACAGACCGCCAGCATCCTGCCAGCCGATCTGGCAACCCGCATGCAACGGATGGTCGGCTTCCGCAACATCGCCATTCACGGGTACAGCCGCCTGAACCTGGAAGTGGTTCACTCCATCATTACCAAACAACTCGATGACTTCCGTGCCTTCTCTTCGACGATCGTCAAAGCGCCTACCTAATCCCGCTATCAAGCTAATCGATCAACTCGCATACGACCAACCATAAACTATACTTCACGGGAGGTATTCGTGGTGGATGGCAAGATCGAGCAACGAGTGCGTAATTTTTCAATTACCACGACGCTTCCTCGCAATAATTGCCAGAGCTTTCTCTCGCGCCTGCGAGTCCTCTCGAATCGCATCTCCGAGCGTCTTAAGGCGACGCTCATCGGAAAGATAGCTCCGAACAGTACCGAGTGAGTATCCCGATAATTCAGCAATCTCTTCGGGAGACAGCCCCTGATCCGAGTCTCCAAGGGTTTCGTCCCGCAGCCGACGCATGGGAGACGCCACCTTCTCAACCGTTCCAGAATTATCCAAATCAGGGCGGGGCAAGCGCTCAGTTTTAACTTCCTTAACTTCAGGATCAAGCACTAAGAGCTCAGGGAGTGGCACCTTCTTTACACCAATCTGATGCCGCTTACAGATATCGACAAGCTTATCGCCATCAATCAAATAGACGATGCGCTGGTTCTGCCCAGGCTGTGCTTCGCTTTTCGCATCTGAACTGAATTGGCCAGTACTGACGATGATGGCTGTATCCTCTTCCCCCTTAATACCTCGCAGTTGACGAACCTCGTCAACTGGTACTGTTCTCGTTGTCCATCTCTTGGCAGAAACAATCGCTCGTGCTTCAACTATTCCACGGCGATACTTCACCCGAGCGTCAGCACCGCCATCGCGTGTTGCCTGGGTAATCTCCACATCCTGAAAACCAAGAGCCTCAAGCACCCTAGCAAGAAACGTTGACTCAAAGGTCCTCCAGTCCATCCCTCTAAGCCATTCACGGATATCACCATCAATGTCTTCATTCTGTTTCTTTACACTCCTCTCAATTTCTGTTGCTTCCGACCCTGATATGATCTCTGTCTCCTCACGGAGACGAACCCACCCTCGCGCCTCTCCCTCACGAGAAGTTACAAAGCGGGTACGCTCGCCCTGCTCATTCAGACGGTCATTTTCTTGCGTTATAGCAATATAAATGGATTGCGGGGGAAGATCCGGATAGTCCTCTTCTCTGCGCAGCTCCGTAAGAAGATCTTTGATGGCTGCCCTACCCTCACGCCCCTGCAACAATCGAACGATTCGATCTACGCGACGGTCTCCCATGTCAGGTCCCCTCTAAACTCCTCAAAAGAAATTAAGACAAGCCGACAGTACCTGCCATCTTCTCGAAGCCAATACTAAGAGGCTAGTTGTTAATGTACCCCCCTACGCCATTACAGGAATCATAATCCAGCAGCATAGTTAGTTGTCATTTCTCACTAACTACCTTTATTACTTTTCCCTGCCCTATAAGGAAACGCAAAGGGCAAGCTCCTACTGAGAAGCCTGCCCCCGCCACTCCGCGTCAATATCATGCCCTAGGAGCCTGTCCGAGTAATGGCTGACCATGCGTGACAAGACGTAGATTCACGGCAGGACCAGCAGCGATTCGGTCCGCCGCCGAAGGGTGTGGCCGATACGTGTGCCAATGAGTGGAATTGTGATCGGTTTGGGG
>JAUYAO010000006.1 GCA_030692565.1 Nitrospira sp. | reverse complement strand
GCACTCGTCTCAGTTCCTTCACACTCATGATGACCCTGTCCTCTCCGACCATCCAGCCCTCCGTCTGAAAGCCGGCAGTCTAGCAACGAAGAGGACATTTCTACTGTGGTGAAAGCGGACATTATCATTGTGGTATTACACGATGGGGTGAGGAGACACGGTTAGCGGTGCGCGATCACGACGACGGTCACATTGTCTTCGCCGTCTTCGCCGCCGCGCGCGAGCGCAGTCTCGATCAAACGATCGCAGATACGAACCGGGTCGCTCTGTGCATTTCCCATGATGTTGGCAATGTCGGCATCTTCCAACATTTTCGTAAGCCCGTCGGAGCAGAGCAGCAAGATGTCGGATGGGTGGAGCGAGTAGGCCGTGAGGTTCGGCTTGGCAGAACGGGAAATTCCGATCGCTCGTGTGAGTACATGCCGTTCAGGATGGGTCTTGGCCATTGCCGGAGTCAGGATTCCGCGGGCGAGATAGGTTTCGATCAACGTGTGGTCCCGGGTCGATTGTGTGAGACGGCCGTCTCGAAAGAGATAGCTTCGACTGTCGCCCACGTGAGCCAGGTGCGCGGTCGGCGTGGCGCCGACGGTAATCAGGAGTGTGACCAGCGTCGTCCCCATCTGGGCCAGCCGAGGCTCCAGCCGGCCCCGTTCGAGGACGGCGTCGTGCGCCTGCGTCATCACATCCCGCAGAAAATCCTGTGGCGCGCAGTGACCGTTGCGGAGCGGATCTGCGAAGAGTTCTGCCTGCGCGGCGGCGGTGGCGATCGCGGATTGGGCGGCGACGTCTCCGCCGGCATGGCCGCCCATCCCGTCGGCCACGGCCCAGAATCCGAGATGGTCCATGGTGACAAAGGCGTCTTGATTCATCGCGCGGACGAGACCGATGTCGCTCCGTCCGATTCCCACCCAGGTACTCATGTGTGACAGTCCTGTCTTTCCCCGTATGAAGGCGTCGCGGCTCCCACTGATGCCGGGCCGAAGCGAATGAGAATGTCCTCGAACACGTGCTTCGCCAGCGGCGCGAGGTTGGCGGTATCGGCTTCGTTGTAGGCTAGCAGCAGGGCCCGCGCAGCGGCATCGCCCGAGCGCCATTGCATCCAGAGCCGCACGGCATCCCATCCATCCAGACCTTGGACGGACGTGTCCCGTTCGATCCCAAGCTCCCGTTCGATTTGTTTGAGTCCGCCGCGCAGTCCCAATCTCCGTGCGGCGAAGCAGAGATCGAAATGCGGCATGGAGAATCTGAGGTCGGGGAATTTAGCGCGCAGGTACGGCACGTCGAAGCTCGTTCCGAAAAACGTGACGAGGAGCGTGCAGGCATCCAGCTCTGCCTGGAGCCGTTCCGCGGTCAGGGTCTCTCCACGGACCAGGCAGACGGTTTCGCCTCGCCGGTGCAATCCGACGACGGTTACCTCCCCGTCATGCGGGGAGGTTCCGGTGGTTTCGATGTCCAGATACAGCGTGCGGGGTTCGCACAGTTCGAAGAACCGCCAATGGTCACGGCCGGGCAATCGTGTCGTGAAATAGTCGAGGTGCCCGGAGTCGAATGCAGATTGAGCCTGGACGAGCTCCTGGTCGTACCACTGCTTACGTTGAGCCGAGATTCCGGGAATCCGCGGCTGGCTCAAGAAATCGTTCCACGTGAGCAGGCCTTCTTGCCAGAGGCGCCGTTCTGTCGCGGGACCGATGCCCGGGAGGATCACAAAGGTTGAGGGTAACATGCGGCGGTATTCTAGCAGGAGCGCGAAAGCCTGGGCTACTCCGCTGCATTCACAGGTCCGATGCCCGCGAGAATCACAAAAGTTGAGGGTAACATTCGGTTCATTTTAGCAGGAGGACGAAAGTCCGGGCTCCTCCGCTGCCTTGATTTCACCCGGGAGACCGGTTAGAGTTCGACGTCATATTTGCAGGCCGCAATCAACCCGATTATCCATACCCACACACCGACAAATTTTATGATGACTGATCCAGCCAAGCGCATTCGCATCACCGTGGGCGGGGTGCAACTTGAAGCCGAACTGAAGGGGTCGAAGACCGCCGGGGAGGTGTACGCCGCCTTGCCGGTCGATGCGCCGATCAACACCTGGGGCGAAGAGTTTTACTTCAAGCTGGCCGGGGTCAAGGATTATCGGGAGACCGCGACCAACCAAGTGAAAGTCGGCGATGTCGCCTACTGGGGTGCGGGGCAGGTCCTGGCGATTTTCTTCGGCCGGACGCCGATGAGCATGGGGCCGGATCCGGTGCCGGCGGATCGTGTGAACGTGATCGGGAAAATCGTGGGCGATGCGACGCAGTTCCGCCGGGTCATGGAGGCGACCACCATTCGCGTCGAGCGAGTCTAGTCTATGCGCATCTCAAAGGATCGGGTTCACCATATGGCTGAGTCGGTGGTCGCGCACCTCCAGCAGGACGGACAGCTCGACGTCACGGGCGATCGCAAGGCATTCGTCGAATCGTTGGAGCAGGTCATTACGGCGGAGTTGGGGATCGAGGATGCGCTGAATGCGGAGGTCCGGCAGATGCTGAAGGCCTATGAAAAGCAGATTGAACAGGGACAGGTCGATTATCAGCGCATGTTCACCATGATCAAAACGAAGCTGGTGCGCGAGCGGGGCATTATCCTGTGAGAAGTGATCAGTGAGGAGTGATCGGTGATGAGATGGGGTAGTTGGAAGTCGTGCGGCGCTCATCACTCGTCACGCATCACCCTTCACGTGAGGACCGGACATGTTGAGTGAAGAAAAAGTCAGCCATCTGTCCCACGTCATTCTTCAGGCGGTGAAGAAAAGCCCGCTGATCAGCCAGAAGGGCGATGATGCCCGCATGCTGAAAGACATCAAGCGGGTGCTGGCGGTCGAGCTGGCGCAGGAAGAGGGGGTCGACCGGAAAGTGCGCGCGAAACTGGCCTCCTATTCTCGCGGCATCGTCGAGGGGAGTTCCGAGTGGGACGTGCTCTACCGGAAGACATTCGAGGAAGAAATGCGCAAGCATGGAAAGGGCTAGCGGCATGTGGAGAGACACCATGAAGCTTCTGACGACCGTGTGTGTGATATTCGCGTTGGCGGGGATGGGGGCCTGCTCATCGAAGCCGAAGCCGCGCGTGCTCACGCCGCTGGCGCTCGTGGATGGCGGTGTGAAGCCGCAAGCGATTACCGCCACGGAGCAAGGCACCCAGGCCTACCAGGCGAAACAGTTTGAGGACGCCAAGAGATATTTCGAGCAGGCCGTGACCGTCGCGCCGCAGTCCGGCCAAGCCCACTACAACTTTGCGTTGGCGCTCAACGCCCTCGGCGATACCGAAGCCGCCCGGCAGCACTTTCTTGAGGCGGCCAATCTGGCGCCCGGTGACAAGACCATCTGGGACTCCCCGGCATTGTCGCCCTATGGAAATCCTGCCGCCCCGAAAATTTCAAAAGAACATCCGTACGGAACCTCGCGGCCCGGAATCGGCAGCGGACCGCGGTAGTCCATACTGAAAAGGATCATGCCCATGGCCAAGGAACTCGCAGTCGGGATGAAGGCGCCGGAATTCTCCTTGCCGGATCAGGATGGGACGCCGGTCACGTTGAAAAGCCTGAAGGACAAGCAGGTCGTCCTGTATTTTTATCCGAAGGACGACACCTCGGGGTGCACCAAAGAGTCCTGCGGGTTTCGCGATGCGATGGCATCGATCAAGAAGGCGGGCGCGGTCGTGCTCGGCGTGAGTTTCGACGGGCAGGCGTCGCACCAGAAATTCATCGCGAAGTATGCGCTGCCGTTCACGCTGCTAAGCGACACGGAGAAGGCGGTCGCGACGGCGTATGACGTCTACAAAGAAAAGAGCATGTACGGCAGGAAATATATGGGCATCGAGCGGAGCACGTTCGTCATCGATGCCGTGGGCAAGCTGAAGGCCATCTTTCGGAAGGTCAAAGTCGATGGGCATGTCGACGAGGTCTTGGCCGCTCTGCGCGCATAACGCCTGTGCGTGAGGTCAAGCGTCATAGGTTCCGCACCGCCTGTCTGTTCTCCCTCGCCATCGTTCTCGGTCCTCTTGGTTCTGCCGGTGCGGCAGGAACCGCTCCGGCGACGCTCCTGGTGGCCGACAGTTTGTCGTCACCCAATCAGACGGTGATGGTCGAGGCGCGGCTGGTGTCGCGGGGGCCGGCAGCTCCTGCAGGACTGGGAGGCGAGCCGCTCGAATTGCTCGTCTATGGCAAAGTGGTGGCGACTGCGGTGACCGGCGAAGACGGAACGGCGCGGCTGCCGTTCATGCCGAAGGCGCAGGGCATCATTCCGGTGCAGGTGCGAGTCGGCGAGAGCGGACGCGTGGCGCCGACCGAAGGCCTGGGGCATCTCGCGATCTGGGAGCGGCGGAATCCGATCGTGGCCGTGGAGCTGGTTGCGCTCATGGACGCGCCGCAGGCGAAGCATGCCGCATCGGATCCGCGCAGCAAGCCTGAGCCGGAAGGGGCGCCGCTCCCTGACGCCGCCGATGAGCTCGGAAAACTCACTCAGTTCTACTATCGCGTGATGTATGTCGTGCCGTCGGCCTCCTTCGGCGGCGATCGTTTTCAGGCCAGCGAGTCCTCGCGGGAATGGTTGAAGCTGCACAAGTTCCCTGCCGGCTATGTCCTGGTTGTGCCGGGGGGCGAGCAGGCCTTCGGGACAGCGATCGATGCCTTGCACGCGGACGGATGGAAAACCGTCAAGACCGGCATCGGTCGGACCAAAGCCTTCGCCGAGGCCTTTCTCCAACGACGGTTGGCGGCCGTGATGGTGCCGGAGCCGGCCAAAGGGGAAGCCCCGCGCAAAGCCAAAGTGGCGAAGGAATGGAAAGAGATTCGGAAGAAGTTATAGGAGGTACTGGGTTGCCCTCCAACCAGGTAGCACGCGCATGATGAAATAGTGTTTGTTTGAATAGCGCAGTGAAGGAGCCCATCGGCGGTCCTCTTTTTGGAATTTCCTCGCTCTGAGTGGAGGAAGCTAGTGAAAAACAAACGAGGCCTTTGATATAAAGGGGCTAGCAGATTTTCGGCGAGAAATCCCAAGGTGAGTTATGTGGGCCAAAAATCAGAACTCCGCATCTTATGCGGATCAGTCTAATTTTCGTTAGCCAGAAGAAATGAACGACACCTGCTTTGCATGCAGTAGCAGCGCCACAACGCGTGAACATGTACCTCCAGCGTGTTTGTTTCCAGAAATCAAAGACACCGACTGCAATCAGGACTTCCGCCGAAACCTCATCACCGTGCCAGCGTGCGCCGACCATAATCTTCGCAAGTCCAGTGACGACGAGTATTTTTTGTGGGTCCTGAGCACAAACCTGCTAGCAAATTCTGTAGCGAGCCAGCAGGTATCGACGAAGCTCAGGCGTGCTAATGAGCGGCGGCCAGCGCTTGGCCAGGCGGTTCTCAGCAACACCAAAGACGTCACAGTCGTCGATAGCCATTCCAGAACAAAGCACGACGTAGTCGAAGTCCCGCTAGACGGCGCTCGCTTCCAAAGGGTGCTTGATCTTATCGCGATCGGGCTCTATCGACATCACTTTCGCGAGCGGTGGCCAGGCAGTATCCGAGTGCATCCCGATTTCATCGGGTACGGCGATTCCGGCCAGATTCTGGACGTCGATACGCACCGACTCGTCCTATTCGATGCCGCAGAGAAACTTTTTGCCATGGAGTCGAAGTGCGGCGAGAATCCAGATGTGTTCTGGTATAAAGTTCATCAGCCAAATGACAGGTATCGATGCCTGATGCGGCTTGTTTTTTACGATGGGTGCACGGCGACAGCTTTTTTTGTCAATGGCTCTGGCTAACACGCGCTTACAGGTGAACCGTGCTGCTCGCGGCCGCTGAAGCGCAACATCGGGCGATGTTCCCCAATTATGGATTTTACTAAGATCACTCGCGCAGATGAATTCCTGAAGTCGGGGCATCCCCATTTGGGGAGGATTCAAAAGCTCGGATTCGTGAAAATTGTCCAGAATCTTATGGGAAGCACCAGCAGAAAAGTTGTGGCGATTGACGACTTCAGCGCTGGCCAACGTCAAACAGTCGCACTTCATGTTGATCCTGAATGCTTTATGGTGACTATTACCAAGTCCTTTGTGCTTATCTCTCTGAAAGACGGGGCCGCCAGAACTCCGATAATTCAGAAGCACTGGGAACTGACCGCTCAAACAAAAGGTGAGGGACTTACCCAATTCTTTGGCTGTACTGATAGTTATCTGGACTCGGATGGCCTAAAGTGGGGACACCGCTTTAGGCGCGAAACGGACGAGGATGAACTCGTTGGATTTGGAAGCAAGGGGGAAGAGATATTGGTTGTTACGCTAGAGACATTGCGCTGAACGCTGGACATCTAAATATACTTCTGAGGCGAAATACACGGGGACATTCTGAATTTCCGCGGGCGACCATGTGAGATGTTTGAGAATAAACGCGTATAGGTCCTTTCCCTAAATAGGCGCTTCTGCAAGCCCCCAGGAAAGTTCCTCCACGCTCCCATGAGGTAGCGGCTGGGCGGTAGATTTCATAGAGCATCGCTGGTACAGTTTCGGGTGACGCTTATGGAGGTGGTTATGCCCCAATCAGCAAAAGCCATTTTGCATCAGGCCCTTGAACTTCCGTCTAATGACCGCGCGGCGTTAGTGGAAGGCCTGATTGCCAGTCTTGACCAGCCCAATCCCGCGCTTGATGCGATGTGGCTCAAGGAAGCTGAGAGTCGCTTGGCTGCGTACCATGCCGGCGAGCTTGGGGCGATTGATGCGGAGCGGGTCTTCGCGGATCTTGGTAGAAAAATTTGAAGATCAGATTCCTGCCTCCCGCGCATCACGAGCTAGTTGAGGCGGTCCTGTACTACAACGCGCAACGCATTCAGCTGGGGAATGAGTTTCGTGATGAGGCCTGGGAGACCATCCGGCGTATCAACGATTTCCCGATGGCATGGCACTCGCTGGGTGGCGTGATTCGCCGTTGTCAGATGCAGCGGTTTCCCTATGGCTTGATCTATGAGCCGACAAGCGTCGAGATCATCATTATCGCGGTCGCACACCTGCATCAGGAACCCAGGGATTGGCGCGTGCGGCTGAAGTCAAACCAGCCAGGCAAGCCGAATCTGCGCTAAGCGCGGCGTGCACAGGCTAGTGCAGCCCTCATATCTTCCATTCACCGCTTCTCTCCTTTACTATACGCGTCAGATTTCTATCTTTTTGAGGCTTCTCTGAATGCGTGCGAAGACCAGTTTTTCCTGCCAGTCCTGCGGGCATCAGTCGCCGCGGTGGATCGGGCGCTGTCCCGATTGCGGCGGCTGGAATACGATGAAAGAAGAGCGGCAGGCGCCGACCGGCAAGGGGCGCCCGGTGGCCATGAAGATGGCGCAGGCCAAAGCGACGCCGATCGCCGAGATCGAAGTGGTGGGGGAAGACCGCCGGCTCACGCAGATCAGCGAGTTCGACCGCGTCCTGGGCGGCGGCGTGATTCCCGGCGCGGTCATTCTGATCGGCGGCGATCCCGGCATCGGCAAGACCACGCTGTTGCTGCAGGCCTTACCGCGGTTGGCCTCGAAGGAAGCGCCGGTTCTCTATGTGTCCGGTGAGGAGTCACCCCGCCAGATCAAGATGCGCGGGCAGCGGCTGGGCATCGAACATCCGAACCTCTTGATCCTGGCGGAAACCTCGCTGGAGCAGATTCTCAAAGCGGTGCAGGAGATTCAGCCGGCCGCGCTCGTCGTCGATTCTATTCAAACGGTCTTTACGGAGCAGATTACCTCGGCCCCTGGCAGCATCAGCCAGGTGCAGGAAGTCGCCGGACAGCTCATGTCGTTCGCGAAGCGGGCCGGCGTGCCGGTCTTTATCATCGGCCATGTGACGAAAGAAGGAGCGATCGCCGGCCCCCGGCTGCTGGAGCACATCGTCGATACGGTGCTCTATTTCGAAGGCGATAAAGGCCATAGCTATCGGATTCTCCGTGCGGTCAAAAATCGCTTCGGCTCGACCAATGAGATCGGCGTCTTTGAAATGAAGGATGGCGGCCTTGAAGAAGTGGCCAATCCGTCCGAATTGTTTCTGGCCGAGCGCCCGCAGCACAGTACCGGCTCAGTCGTGGTGTCGAGCCTGGAAGGAACCAGGCCGATTCTGGTCGAGCTGCAAGCCTTGGTGTCGTCGACCAGCTATGCCATGCCGAAACGCGTGGCCAACGGCGTGGAGTTGAGCCGGGTTTCCCTGCTGCTGGCGGTGATGGAGAAGCGCTTGGGCATGCATCTCTCCGGGCAGGACGTCTATGTGAACGTCGTCGGCGGCATGCACATCGATGAGCCGGCGATCGATCTCGGGATTGTCGCCGCTGTCACCTCCAGCCTCCGCGAAGTGGCCATTGAGCCGGGTTTATTGGTATTGGGAGAAGTTGGCCTTGGCGGAGAAGTGCGGGCCGTGAGCCAGGCGGAGTTGCGGATACGGGAAGCGGCGAAGATGGGATTCAAACGCTGTTTGTTGCCGGAACGGAACCTGGCCAAGGTCGATCCGATCGATGGGATTGAGTTGATCGGGATCAACGAAGTGGGAGAGGCGCTCGATGTCGTGTTTGCGTAGCACGGTGATGCGTGTCACCGGTCACGTGGTGCTCATCCTGCTGCTCTGCGCCTTGGTCTTTGGTTGTACCACGACGCCGGCGCCGGAAGAGACGGTGGGGCTGAAGCAGGCGACAGCCGAGGAGCTGGCTGCCCTGCTGCGTCAACGCGAAACGGCGATTCGGACCATGAAGGGCCTCTTCAGCGCGAAGGTCCGCGGCGGCTTGATTCCGATTTCCACCCGCGTCGAAGGCGCGGTCTACTATCGCCGTCCGAACAGTATGCGGTTGCGCGGATTTACGCCGATCGGCGGCGAGCTGTTTGAATTTGTCCAGGCCGATGAACTGTACATGCTGCGATTGCCGACGATGGGGCGGGTGTTGAGCGGCCGCCAGTCCGACATGAGCGAGATGGGTAAGTTGGCCCGGCCGTTCGAGCTCAGTGTGTGGGCCATGGGCGGCGTGTTAGGCACCAGCGCCATCGGGAAAGACGAGACGACGAAACTGGTCGAGGAGGGGACACGGTATCGACTGGATGTGTTTGGCCCGCGCTCCGCTGCGGCCCCGCCCGATCGGCCCCTGCTCCGGCGAATGTGGTTTGATCGCCGTACCTTGTTGGTCGTGCAGGAGGAGCGGTTGAACGGCGCCGGTGAAGTGGATGCCTCCATCCAGTATGAGGATTTTCGCTCAATCGGGGAAACGGCGATCCCGGCCAACGGCAATCCCGACTCCCGCCTGTTGCGTCCCTTTAAGATTTCTCTGGAAGACGGGCGGGGGCAGGGCAGCGTGCAGGTCACGTTCCATGAAATCATTTCCAATCAGGAATTGAAGAGCGAAGAGCTCGGGCGTATCTCGCGCCAGCCGTCACCGCCGGAGCCGGCGTCATGAAAGTCCTGGCTGTCGAAACGGCAACCTCGTGGCAGAGCATCGCGCTCCTTGACGATGACAGAGTGCTGGCGCGGGAAGATCAGGAGGCGACCGGTGCGCATGGCACGCTCTTGCTGCCGACGATCACCCGGCTCCTTGCCAAATCCGGACTCACCCTCAAGCACTTGGACGGGCTGGCGTGCTCCATCGGACCGGGCTCATTTACCGGTCTGCGGGTGGGAACGGCGACGTTGCTGGGTTTGCGGGCGGCCACCGATCTCCCGCTGGTCTTGGTCCCGACGTTGGAAGCCATGGCCTGGTCGCTCAGAGGCATATCCGGACCGATCTGCCCCGTGCTCCCCAGCCGCAAAGATGAAATCTATTGGGCGGTGTTTCGTTGGGGCGCCGATGGTCTGGAGCGTCTCATTTCAGAACATGTCGGTTCCCCGCAGGCACTGGCCCAGACGCTTCCTGGTGCCACCACCATGCTCGGGGAGGGGTGGACGATAATGGAGCCGGCTATTCGAGCGGCCCTCGGCCCGGATGTCACACTTATTCCGGCCCCCGGCGACCCGGTAAGGCCCTCGGCCGTCACCGTTGGCCAGGCCGGAATCGAACGGCTACGCCGGGGTGAGATTGCCGGCGATCATGTGGCGCCGTTGTATGTGCAGCGAACCGAAGCAGAAATCCGTTACGAACAGTCCGGCGGTGTCTCGCCGGTGGCTCGCCGGCAGGCTCGTGTCGCGACCAAGACCGCTGCCAGAGCGGCACGCCAGCCCCGCTCGTCGGGAAAATCGCATGGATAACGCGATTCAGATCATGCCAGCCGCGTTGGCCGATCTGCCTGATTTGTTGCGCCTGGAAGAAGCTTGCTTCTCGGCCCCCTGGACGCGCAAAATGTTGGAAGCTGAACTGACCGGCAACCAGTTTGCACACTTTCTGGTGGCGCGGGACGCAGCGAAGACAGCGACAACGGGTGGAGCGATCGTCGGTTCCCTGTGCTTTTGGATCGTGTTTGAAGAAGTGCGCCTGATGAATCTTGCCGTAGCAGAAGAGATGCGTCGTCGTGGAATTGGCGCGGCCCTGGTGGATGTCGCCTTGCACACCGGGCTCACCCAGGCGGCCACCCGTGCCGTACTCGAGGTCCGGGCTTCCAACTCTGCGGCATTGGCACTGTACCGGCGCTTCAGATTTACGCAGGTGTCGATCCGTCCCTCATACTATTCCAATCCAGTCGAAGATGCGGTGCTCATGGAGATGGAGCCGATTGTGATCCCCGCCGGCTCCGGGCGCAGGTCTGCGCCCGTCAACGAGGGAGGCTCAGTTCCCGCTCACTAACCCGACCAGGAGGTGTGGCATGCAGACTGAACAGGGACTCGCGGACCAGCTTCGACAGACCAGCCGTGAGTTCAAATCGCTGGAGGAAACCCATCACCGGCTCGACGGCGAGCTGAACGAATTGCAACGGCGCCATGTGCTGACGCCCCAGGAAGAAGTCGTGAAGAAGCATTTACAAAAAGAAAAGCTCGCCATGAAAGACAAGATGGCGGAGTTGATCCGTCAATATCGCGAACAAGGAACGGTCCAAGCCGCGCGCTAAGGAATGGCCCGGTCGCCGGTCGGTCCGGCGGCCGGGTGCCCACACATCATGGCTCAGTTTATCAACCCGCTTGCCGCTCATATCAGTACCGTCAAGCGGCGATTGATCATTATCGGGGCCACCCTGCTGGTCGCGCTCATCGCCACTTTTTCGTTTTCCGCCGATATGGTCGCCTGGCTGAACCGGCCCTTTCCCAATCAGTTGGTGTTTTACGGCCCGACTGAAGCGCTGTTTGCCTCCATTAAAGTGTCCTTTCTGTCCGCGGTGATCGTCAGCCTTCCGGTGATCTTCTATCAGTTCTGGAAGTTCGTCGAGCCGGCGTTGCTGCAGAAAGAACAGCGCTGGGCGATTCCGCTGTTCCTGCTGGCCGGGGGCTTGTTCATCCTGGGGTTGATCTTTTGTAACCTGGTCATCCTGCCGCTGGTCATCGACTTCTTCGTCAGCTTCGGTATGGATCGGGACATCACGCCGCAATTGAGCGTGGGGACCTATATCGATTTCAACGTGAAGTTCCTGCTGATTTTCGGCTGTGCGTTCGAATTGCCGCTGGCGCTCACCTTGCTGGCGCTTGCCGGTGTCGTCACGGCCAAGCAGTTGGCGCAGTATCGCAAGCACGCGATCATGGCGGCCTTAATCATTTCGGCCATTGTCACCCCGGATGCGACGCTCTTTACCATGCTCTTGATGGCGGTGCCGATGATGGTGTTATATGAAATCGGGATCCTGGGCGCCTGGATGTTCGGGCGCGGCAAAGACGGCAACGGCGGCATCGATCTTCCGTTGGATCCGGATCTGCCGATCGGAACCGCGGGAACGCGGATGCGCTAAGGAAATGGCTCTGATGAAATCTTTCAGCTGCATCCTCTCTGCCGGTTTATTGCTCTGCGGTTTGGCCGCGCTTCCCTCCGGGGCGGAGCCGCCGGCTCCGCCGCTGGACATGCCGTCCCCGCACGGGCAAATCCAGGGCGGTGACGCATTCGGGCCGGACGGCCCGTTCGGGCAGACCATTGCGAGTGTGCAGGCGCTGACACTCTCCGGAAAAGATACGATCTATGCCGGCTCCTTCGGGAACGGCATTTTCCGCAGCAGCGACCGGGGGAGCACCTGGACGGGCGTCGGCGCCGGCGTCAACGATCCCTTCATTCTGACGATGGCGACCGGGCGGGACGGAGCGGTCTATGCCGGGACGTTCCGCGGCGGCGTGTTCCGGTCCAAAGACGAGGGCAAGTCCTGGCAGTCGATCAACGACGGGCTGAAGCGGCTGGAGATTAAGGCTCTGCTGGTCACCAGCGAGGGGCTCTATGCTGGGACGTCTGGCGGAGCCTATCGCTTGAACGCAGCCGGCGATAAATGGACGATCGTGACCACCGGGTTGGACGATGTACTGGTCCATGCGCTGGTGCGGTCGACCGACGGCACGCTCTTCGCGGGCACCTCTGGCAAGGGTATTCTCCGGTTCAAGCAGAACGCCGCCGGATGGGTCCGTATGCAACAGGGTCTCAAAGACCATGAGGGCATGATCGAGAACTTCATCCGGGTTCTGGCCATCGACCGGGAGCAGGGGATCTATGCGGGCACCTTCGACGGCGGTGTGTTTCGCAGCGGAGACGGCGGGTCCAGCTGGAAGGCGATCAGCCGCGCCCTGCCCAACGACTCCATTCGCGGCATCGTGATCATCGACGAAGGCCTGATCGTGGCCACGGGGAACGGCATCTTCAAAACGATCGACAAGGGGCGGCAGTGGACGCCGCTGAATAAAGGGCTGACGAACCTCTCGATTCAAGTGATGACCGGCGGCGGGACGGGGTCGCTGTACGTCGGGACAAGTTCCGGGGTGTTTCGCAGCGACGATGGACAGAGCTGGGTGGCAGTGAACCAGGGATTGGATGCGGGGTTGGCCCCGCCGCCATTTCGTTTTCGATAACCAATGAAAGGATCAGGATATGGCAGACGCAGGCAGTGCGACGAAGGCGACGATCAGCGTGGCGAGCAAGGGGCAGGCGTTGGGCGAGATCGTGTTGAAATTTTTCCCCGACGTGGCGCCGGGCCATGTGAAGAACTTTACGGATCTCGCGAAGAAGGGCTTCTATAACGGGACCACCTTCCACCGCGTCATTCCCGGCTTCATGATTCAGGGCGGCGATCCCAACAGCAAGAACCCAGACCGGTCGATGCACGGCATGGGCGGCCCCGGCCATAAAGTGAAGGCGGAGTTCAACAGCAAGCCGCATAAGCGCGGCATCGTCTCGATGGCCCGCTCGAACGATCCGGACAGCGCCGGCTCGCAATTCTTCATCTGCGTGGCGGACGCCAATTTCCTGGACTGGCAGTACACGGTGTTTGCCGAAGTCGTGACTGGCATGGACGTGGCGGATAAAGTCGTCAACATGAAACGCGACGGGAACGACAATCCCCTCGAACGCGTCGAGATGACCGTTACGATCACCGAGTAATGTGACAGGTAACGGGTGACGGGTGACAAGTGGGGAAGATGAGCGCCTTGCAGAAGTGTTTGTCTAGTCTGTCACGCGTCACGGGTCACGCGTCACTGTTCCTTTTGTTCCTCGTCGGCTGTGCGATTCCGCAGGTGCCGTCACGGACGATTTATGAAGATCCCGTGAACTATGTGCGGCTGGAAGCGGATCGCGGTTATCTCGTGGAGTGGCCGCCGAGCCACAACAACCATCCGGCGGCGCTGGGGCCGGACGTGCTGCGGCCCCTCTTGCAAGGGCTGGTCATTCAGGAGCATCGGATCTGGCTGCAGAAGTGGATTGTGGGAGACGCGCCGTTTCAGGCGGCGTTTCAGGATCAGGAGATTGCGCTCCTGTCGGCGCAACTGGCGGAGGCGCTGGCGCAGGCCAAGCCCAACGAGCGGGTGACCTTCTATCTGAGCGAGCCGCAAGCCTCGACCAAGCGGGTCGTGACGTCGGGCGGGCTGTACATGAAGGGCACGGAACTGCATCTGATTTTGGGAAACTGGCAGATCGTCTACGGCATTCCCACCTATGGGATGATCTACGACCGGCGTTATCCGATGCGGCCGACGGCGGCGAAGGGGTTTGATTTGTTCTTTCAGCCGCACGAAGCGATGCGGCGCACGCAGAGCAGTTGGATCGACGGCGTGCTGGCCAACGGGGCGGACGAAGTGGTCATCGATCTCAGCAAGTTGCCGCCTCCGCCGGCGGTGTCTTCCACGACCTCCGGCAACCAGCCGGAGAACTGATCTGACCGGCAGGCCTTTTCACCAGTCTGCTATCGAATCGTGGGGTCGATTTGCAACTGCGCGCTGCCGCCGGCGGCGTAGGCCAGTGTCACTTCGGCGATTTTGTAATCGTACTGCGCCTCGGCCAGTTTGGTTTGCGCCGTGGTGAGCCCCACCTCCGACTGCGTCACTTCCACGATCGTGCCGAGACCGAGTTTGTACCGTTGCTTGGCGAGACTCAAGGCTTCCTGCGCCGTCTTGACCAATTCCTCCGCCAGCTTGATCTGCTGCGCGAAGGTCACGGTGTCGAGGTAGGCGTTCGTGACCTGTTGCGTGAGGGCTTGTTCGATGTTGCTGCTCTGGGCCTGGGCTGCAGCCTGTTGCGCCGCCGCTTCTTTCACCTGATTCTCGATGAGCCCGCCGGTAAAGAGCGGCATGGAGACCATTCCGCCCGCCGCCCACCAGCCGCCCGTCGCCACATTGCGGTTGGGGTCGAAGGTGTCGTAGTACCCGCCGCTCGCGATGGCGGAGACGGTCGGCAGGTATTGGCTCTTCATGGCCCGTTTCTTCGCCTCGGCCGAGGCGGTCTGTTCCTTGGCCCGTTTCAGCTCAGGGTGGGCCAGGCTGTCCGAGATCAACTCCCCCAGCGCGCGCGGAATTTTCACATCGGTGGTGACGTCTTCCAGCGTGTAATCCTCCGATCCGGCGATGCCCATCGTGCGGTTGAGGTCGGCGAAACTGGACTTCAAATCATTCCGGCTGCGGACGAGCAGCGATTCCGCATTGACCAACTCCACTTTGACCAGGTCCAGATCCAGTTTGGACTTGAGCTGCTGGCGATAGAGCGTCTCGATCTGGCCGGTAATGATCCCGCGTTCCCGCACCGTTTCTTCCGCGATATGGACGAGCTTCTGGCGTTTGAGACTGTTTAAATAGCTGCGTTGAATGGAGACGATCACGAGCGCGCGCCGGGCGTTGACGTCCTGCTCCTGGGCTCGCTCGCCGTATTGGGACGATTCCACCAGGTTTTTCGTAAAGCCGAAATCGTAGATCCGTTGGCTCGCCAGCACGCCGGCCGTGTAGGTGCTCAAGTTGGGTTGGAGCAGGCCGCCGCCGATCAGGAAGCGGGGATTGAGGCGGCCGGCCCCGGCGGCGCCGTCGGCATTGGCAAAGACTTGCGGATAGTAGAGCGACTTGGTTTGATCCGTCCTGGCGCTGGAGGCGGCGAGACCGGCGTTGGCCTCCTGCACGATCGGATGGTTCTGCAAGCCGGTTTCAATCGCCTGCTGCAGACCGAGAAAGCGGCCTTTGGCGGTTGCGTCGGTTGAACCGGTCGGCTGCGCTGTCGCCAGCGAGGGGAGTGCTAGCATCAGGGTGAAGAAGAGTGCGGCCGGTCGAGTGGTCATCATGGTTTGGCTCCTTCGTATGGCGTCGGTGAGGGCGGCTGGCCTGCCGAGCGCCGGTCGAATTTCTGCTGTGAGGGTTTGGCGTCCGGCATTTTGAACGGGGCGGCTTGCACGGGAGAGCCTTCCAGAAGTTTCCGCTTGCCGACCACCACGACATCTTCAGAGCCGTCGAGCCCGTTGGTAATCTCGATCCACGTCCCGTTCGTGATGCCGGTCTGTACCGGAACGGAGTTCGCCTTGCCGTGAGCGATGATAAACACGGATTTGCCCTTCTGGCCGCTGGTCACGGCTTGCGGCGGCAAGGCCAGCGCATCGGGAATCTCGCGCAGATCCAAGGCCAGTTCGGCGTAGGTGCCGGGCCGCAAGACATGGTCGGGATTGGGCAGGTCGAGTTCCACCAGCAAGCTCCTGGTGGAAGGATCGAGCGCGAGTGTGGAGCGGGTGATCGTGCCGGCGAAGGAGCGATCCGGCAGTTCCTTCAAGAGCACCCTCGCCGTCGTCTTGCCGGGAACAATCCAGGAGGATTCGTCCTGCGGCACGTTGGCATAGACCCGCACCGTATCCAGATCCATGACGGTGAAGAGGGGAATCGCATTGGTCGCGGACGATGTCGCGATCTGGATCAACGCGCCGGGATCGGCGAAGCGGGCGGTGACGATGCCGTCGTAGGGCGCGCGCACCTTGGTGTACTCGCGCATGGCGGCCCGCTGCTGCATGAGATTCTTCGCGCCTTCGTAAGTCGCTTCGGCCACATCGACATCCTGCTTCGCGATGACATCCGGCGATTCGTGCAGCACCTTGTCCAAGCGTTCGAAGGTGATCTTCTTGATCTTGTAGTCGGCCACCGCCTGCTGGTACTGCTCTTCCACTTCGGGCGCATCGATGATCGCGACGACCTGGCTCTTCTTCACGTGATCGCCCTTGTCCGGACCGATCCACTTCAGATAACCGGAGACTTTGGCGTAGAGCGTGGTTTGATAGCGCGGGCTGATATTGGCCGGCAGGGTGATCGTGTAGACCAGCGGCTGCCTGACCGGTTTCGTCACCTGCACATCCACCGGCTGGGTATCGGTCACGACCGGGGCGCCGTTCTCGGCGGCGCCGTTGGAGGCAGCCTTCTGCGGCGGTTCATCCCGCTGGCAGCCGGAGAGCGTCGAGAGCAACAGGGCCATGTAGCAGACCGTCCGGTTCAGTATCATCTTAGCTATCCTCTTCCATCACAGCCGGTTCAGGAGCGGCGCCGACGGGAACGCGTCGCCCCAGCACCAGCGCATGCAACACCGGCACGACCAATAACGTCATCACGGTGGACACAGCCAGGCCGCCGACGACGGCGCGGGCCAGTGGGACCATGGTTTCGTTGCCTTCGCCGAAGCCGAGGGCGAGCGGCAGCAGGCCGAGAATCGTCGCGAGCGCCGTCATGAGAATCGGCCGGATGCGCCGCTTGCCCGCTTCCAGCACGGCTTGTTCGGCGGAAGCACCGGATGCCACCATGCGGTTCGCAAAATCGACCAGGAGAATACTATTGGAGACGACGATGCCCATCATCATCAGGGTGCCGATCATCGACTCCACGTTCACGGAGGTATCGGTCAGGTGCAGCATGAGGACGGTGCCGATCCAGCCGAGCGGCACGGCGATCAGGATGATCAGCGGATCGATCATCGAGCGGAACAGCCCGACCATCACCAGATAGATCAGCAGCACGGCCAGCGGCAGGGCCAGCGCGAAGTTGCTGAAGGCGCTGCGCATGTTGGCGACCTCGCCCTTGATGGCGATCGTGACATCTTTCGGCAGTGGCACGGTGGCGAGCACCCGTTCGATATCCGCGGCGACGTGGCCCAGATCGTTGCCTACCGGCGTGACGAGCACGTTGATTAAGCGGGAGAGGTCGTAATGGTCGACGCTGTCCGGCCCGGTCTTCATCTCCAGCGAGGCCACATCGCGCAAGAGTACCGGCGGGCCGCGCCGGTCGTCCGAGGCGTAGAAGCCGTTCGAAAGGTCCAGGTTGCGTCCGGCGAACGGCGTATTTTGCAGCGCGACGATCGACCCGCCACTGCCGGCGGTGGTCAGTGAAGATGTCGGATTCAGCGGGGTCCGCGCGCCGATGATCGGGATGTTCAGCAGATCTTCCGTCTTCGTGAGCGACTGTTCGGGATATTGCGCGAGGAGGAAGTAGCCGTTGGCGGTTTTGGGATCGAGCCAGTAATTGGGGCTCAAGGCGATGTTCGAACTGATGCCGGTGATGACATCCACGATGACGCGGTCCTGGGTGATGCCGTAGTAGGCGGCCTTCGTCCGGTCCACGTTCACGTGCAGTTCCGGATAGCTCTTGCCCTGCTTGATGCGCACGTCGCTCGTATTGGCCACCTGCGCGACCTTGTCGCGGATCTGTTCGGCGACCGGGCGAATCAGATCCAGCCGGGGGCCTTTGACTTGAATGTCGATCGGCGCACGCAGGCCGAAGTTCAGCACGTCGCTGATGATGCCGCCGGTTGAAAAGCTCACTTCCACACCGGGGAGTGCCTGGCGGACTTTCGTGCGTAGGGTGGCGATGTAGTCGTCGGTACGGCCTTCATGCCCGGTGACAAGATTGACCAGGATAAAGGCGGTATGGTTGCCGGTATTGGGCGCGAAGCGCGCCGCATCGCCGAAGTAGAGGCCGGTATTGGAGACCACTTCCTCCAGATCCTGCTTGAGGATGGTGTCTTGCACGAGCTTTTCGAGATCGGCCACGATCGCCGTGGTCTTCTCGATGCGAGACCCTTCCGGCGCGCTGACGGTCATCGTGAAGTTACCGGCGTCGACTCGGGGAAAGAACTCGGTATGAAGTTGGGGGAGCAGCAGTGCGCCGGTGCCGACCAGCGCGAGCAGCGCCAGGAGCATCACCAGGGCCTTGAAGCGGACGCCGGCGCGGAGGACCGGCTCATAGAGCGCCAGCACGAAGCGAAACCAGTCTTTGGCGTCTTCTTCTTCCTGCGACCCGTTGCCATGCCCATGCTGATAGAGCCGCGTCAGCACGACCGGTGTCACGGTCATGGAGACGGCATAGTCGGCCAGCATGGCAAAAGCCACGGTCATGGCCAGCGGCACGAAGAGATACTTGATGATTCCGGAGAAGAAGACGATCGGCAGATAGACGATCAGAATGCAGATCGTGGCCACGAGAATGGGCAGCGTCAGTTCGATGGCGCTGTCTTCGGCCGCCACACGGCCGCTCTTGCCCATGAGCAAATGGCGATGGAGGTTTTCCTGCACGACGATGTTGTTGTCCAGCAACGTCCCGATAACCAGGGCCAATCCGCCCAGCGTCATGATGTTCACCGATTGGCCGGTCAGATAGAGGGCGACCAATGCGGCGGTCAGCGAAAGGGGAATGGCCAGGCCGACGACGAGCGCCGCTTTGATGCTGCGCAGGAAGAGGAAGATCATGAGGCCGGCCAAGCCGGCGCCGAGCAACCCTTCCGTCTGTAAATTGGCAATGGCCTGGCGGATATAGAGCGATTGATCGTAGATGAATTTCACCGAGGTGTTCGCGGGAATTTCCGTGAGTTTCGGCAGTTTCGCGCGAATCCCGTCCGTCACTTCCAGCGTGTTGGCGCCTTCCTGCCGGGTGATCGGGAGATATGTCGCCTCGCGGCCGTTCACCCGCACGATCGACGTTTGAATCGCCGCGCTGTCCGATGCTGTGCCGATATCCCTGACGAGAATCGGCGTGCCGTTCACCACCTTGATGGGGATGTCGTTGATCTGGTCCACCACGTCGATGAGGCTGTTGGAGTAGACGTAATAGTCCAGATCGCCCAGCTTGACGTTGCCTGCCGGAATGATCGCGCTCTGCGCATTGATCGCCTTCACCACGTCGGAGGGCGACACGCCGCGCGCCAGCATACGCTGCTGATCCATGAACACGGTGATCTGCCGGACTTTCCCGCCGAGCGGCGGGCCGAAGGAAATGCCGGGGATGTTGGCGATCTGCTGGCGCACGGTGAAGTAGGCCAGATCGCGGATTTCTTTCGGACCGAGCGTATCGCTGCTCACGGAGAGCAGGCCTACCGGCAGGCTGGAGACGCCGAACTTATAGACCGAGGGCGGATAGACGCCGGGCGGCAGCAGCCGGATGATGCTATAGGCCAGGCTGGTCAGCTCCGATTGCGCCGAGTCGATGCTGTATTCGGGCTGGAAGAAGACCTTGATGTAGCTCATCCCCGCGAGCGACTGGGACTCGATATGTTCGACGTAGCTCGCTTCGACGAAGCGCTGTTCCATGCGGAGGGTGATGGCGCCCTCCATCTCGCCAGGGCTCAAGCCGCGGTAGAAAGTGGTAACGAGGATGGAGGGGATTTTGATTTCCGGGAAGATGTCCACGCGCATCTTCTTGTAGGACACGGCGCCGAGGATCAGCGCGATCATGCAGACGGCGAAGACGGCGTAGGGGTTCTTCAGTGCAGCTTTGGTCAGCATGGGGTTTCTACCATCTGAGGCACGCGGTTCCGTTCCAGCCAGTATCGGCAGATTGCGCTCGTGCATTGAATGAGTTCGGCAAAGGTTCCTGGTTTGACGACATAGCCATTGGCTCCGCTGGCATAGGCAAGAGAGAGGTCGGACGCATCGTCGGAGGTGGTAAAGACGACGACAGGAATAGTGGTCAGGCGCGAGTCCGCCCGCAGCCGTTTCAGAAACTCATCGCCCCGCTGCTTGCCGAGGTGCCAGTCCAAGAGAATGAATGTGGGGAGGTCTGCAGGGCTGTTCAGAAAGTAAAAGCCTGTCTCGGCATCCTGCTCGGTAAAGAGGGCGACGTCGAGGCCGGTCTGCTTCAGTGCCAGGCGAAACAGCTCTCGCTCGCCGGGGCTGTCGTCGATCAGGAGAATGGAAGAGTGCGTCACCATTATAGAGAGCGGTATCGCAGGGACTATGCCGGGGAGTGACGGGGTGTGCGAAGCGATGTTAAGTCCTGTTGAAACATATGCTTACGCTGATAAGTTGATTCGATTAGCGAGTGATGGCCGGCGCATGAAGGGGGAAGAGTTCTGGAGAAATTCCATAGGGCAAGGGAATTTCTCCAGAGCAAGAAGTCAGGCGGCCTTCGTGGAGGCGCGCTTCCATTCCATCATCTTCGCGGTGAGTTTGGAGGAGGCGGTGAGTCTAGCTTGCCTTCTTCATCTCTCCCGCCAGCAAGTCATTGATGAGGGATTGATAGGGGACCCCCCGCTCAGCTGCGAGAGATTTCACCCATCGAAGCACCGTGGGGTCGAGTCGGATGGCAATGAGTTGCCGCCGTTCCGCTCCCAATGGAGGTCGTCCCACTCGACGCAGAGAGGCAAGTTGCCGGTCGGATAGCGGAGGGATGTCCGAATAATCAATCGTTCGCTTCTTGGTAGCGTTTTTTTTCTTTTCGGTTTGCCAATCGCGCACTGATGACGCGGATAGTTTTTTCATGGCCGTGACTCCTGAGGGTATACACGATGACGAGAATGTTTCCGGTTGCCGATTGCGCCAGTCTGAATCGTCTCACTTCCGTGGTTGAATGGTCGATATCTTCGCCGTCAAGGCCGGCCGAGTCGAAGAAGGCCGTACCGGCTTCTTCAAAGGAGACCCCGTGCTTGGTCTTGTTACTGGCGGCTTTCTTGGTGTCCCATTCGAACACCAATTATGTATATACCAAACGTGAGCTGTCTGCAAGATGGCTGATGAACGGGAGTTGGAAGTGGGGTCGTGTGCCGTCACGCCGCTGCGTTTCCGATCAATACGCATGCTGACCTGATGAATGGGGAGTTGCCCTGGAGAAATTCCATAGGGCAAGGGAATTTCTCCAGAGCAAGAAATCAGGCGGCCTTCGTGGAGGCGCGTTTCCATTCCATCATCTTCGCGGTGAGTTTGGAGGAGGCAGACGCGTAGGCGCCGTTCAGGCCGATCGAGGCTTCGGCGCCGGGCTTGTCGCCTTTCATCACCTTCGATACGACCTCTCCTGCCGCAGTGTGAAAGGCCTTATGCAAGGCCAGCACCTCTTTGTAATGCGGGTCAGACGTCTGCGCGCCGGTGAGGCTGTATAGCCATTTGCCGAACTCGCATCGGTTATCGACGCTGACTTCCGCCGGGACGAGGCTCAGGGTCCCGTCGATGTTCTGGCGTAGTTTCACTTTCCAGGCCCCATGCGCGCCGATGGCTTTGTCGATCTGCTCAAGGATGTTCGACATGAATTCCTCCCAATGAAGTGGTGATACGACAATGGCCTTATCGGCTGGGATCTTGAGGGGATTGAGTAGGGGAGTTTTAGGAATGTATGCCTGGCTATCGGGTCTATTCCGTTCAGCACGGCTTGACGATTGAGTTATTAGTCCGCGGAGGAGGGGCAGGGCAGGAGAAGTCAGGATGCGTGCTGACAAACGGGGATGGGCTGGATTGTATCTCGTCGCCCAGGCAGGAAAAGACTCCCGACCCCTTTGTTTTCAGTAGCACAGATCGAGAGGTTTTCCGTCCATATGACGGGGAATCGGTATGCCTGCCAGCTGAAGCACAGTCGGAGCAATGTCGTATATTGAGTGTCCGTAGACCGCACGGCCTGCAGGCACTCCCAGCCCGTGCATCAAAAGAAAGCCATGAGGCGAATGACTACCGCTTCTCGCATCCTGTCGTCGAAGATGCAACGTGCCTAAGCGGACGGATTGAACCGAATCCCAAGGGAAAGATTGGTCCCATAACACGGTCAGGTCGGGGAGCTGATCCAGGTAAGGTCCTTGAAACTCCTGATGCGTTAAGGTGACATGCTTGACCACCTTCCGGCCGCTCTTAGGATCGCGTATTTCATACAATGCATCCGAGATCTCACGGCATACGCGCTCATATTCCTCGCCAGGCTGTACGACGCCGTACTTGTCACGGCCTACAACATTGATGCGGATAGCACCCACAGAGTCGTTGTTGGGCACTGCAATAGCCCGGCGACCCGCCCAATTGCGTTCGCCTGCATACCATCTAAAAATAAGCTCATCCTGCAGGCGCTGAGGTAGTACCGCCTTGATGGCGTATTGCACCTTGCCGGGCAGG
This sequence comes from Nitrospira sp., assembly GCA_030692565.1. Lineage (NCBI taxonomy): Bacteria > Pseudomonadati > Nitrospirota > Nitrospiria > Nitrospirales > Nitrospiraceae > Nitrospira > Nitrospira sp. Next base: position 62,950 of record JAUYAO010000006.1, on the reverse strand, counting down.
ATCATCTTTAACAATCGCCAGGGATTCACATGCCCTTCCCGAATCTTCTGGGTAGTTAATCCCCTCTTAGAAGCCTGACCATAGCCCAGTAAATCCAATATTTCATTCAGGTGCCAGGACGCATGATACATGGGCCCCATTCCGTGTCCCGCTACTATGAGACACTGGACATTGTCTCCCGCCAGCGTGAGCATCTTTGCGATCTCGTTGTCCAGCGCACGGTATATCACTTCGATGGTATCGTTCAGCTTATGAGGATCTAAGGGGTCATGGCGGGGATGGTCCGGGTCCATGTAATGCCAGAAGTGATGGCCGATGCAATGCGGCGCCGAAAACCCCGCGAAAAAAATATCCCACGGTTCTTTCTCCATCAGCCAGCGGAACAGCTCGCCATGCAATCGCAGCCCCGCTAGAGTTCGCCGTCGTAGGTCGTATAAGGCCTGAGGCTTTTCATCGACCGCGTCGCAATCTCCAACGGGATGACGTCCGAATAATCCATCGATGTCGCCAAGCAAAGATTCGGGAGATGAGGCACGTGCCGTCTTCGTGGCATGCGCGCCCCAGTTGGTGAGATGTAACCCGTTGATCCGTCGGCTCAAAGGAAACTTGGGAACGTCAACGATACTGACCCTCTTACCGGATTCACTCAGATACTCCCAGAAGGGGACTCCATGGATAGCATCATCAGGAACGTTTCTAAGGTTTCCGGAACGAGGGTCGTACTGGGCATAGAAGTACTTCTCAAACTTGCCAGGATTCGTTCCGGTACAAATCGAGGCCCAGACGGTGTCCGGCAACTGCGCGGAAGTTGTCCTCAATTCTCCGTGTAGGCCTTCTTTAAGCAATCGTTGAAAAGTCGGAAGCTTTCCCTCGGCTGCCCATCTCTCGACGAGATTCCACTCCATAGCATCAAGCCCGATCAGGAGTTGAGGTGCAATATGGTTTCCCATTCCTATCCCCAATCAACAAGATTTGGTTCTTACTGAATAGCATGACGCAGGGCAGATCGCATACAAATGCTGGTATTAAGCTAGACCGACTAAAGGCGACGAGCAAGCCGCAATCATGACGCTGGCCGGTCTGTGGTTTGCGCGTTTGCGCCTCTTTTTAGAGGTTCATGCAGGGGGGCCACCTCGGCCTGATGGTCTTACCGGGGGCAGGCATGAGTATGGACTTATGAGGGGTATCCAGGTTGGATGGATCGGTGAATCTGCGCTTCAATCTTCATAGCGGGGTGGGCTGCATAGGCAGCGGCCAGACGGCTGATCATGGACGGATCGCGGTGCAACCGCCGCCCCAATTCCCGAGTGGTCAGGAGGCTCCATCTCCGTGCCAGTCCCACCAGCGTGGCGTGGGCCGGGACTAATGCCCGGTGCCGACCGGGCGCGAGAATCGCCTGCGGTGTCGCCTCGTAGGCGGTGGCCACTGCAGCGAGGAGCGTCGCGAACGCCACCCGCTGGGGGCGGACCGAGACCTCCCGTGTCGCGGCGGTGCGCCGATCGGCTTCTTCGATAAACCGTTCATCTCCGAGAAACCGCTGATCCACGGTCTCATAGAACCGTTCTTGGTGTCCGTGGGCTAATCCGTCCTTCAGAAAGCGGCGGTAGGCTTGCCGAGCAGGACCCACCTGCCGATGCAACGATTCCAAGACCGTCGACGTCTGGACTGTGACGGGGCCAGCGCCTCCCAGATACGCCGCATGACTACTCCAGGGGTAGGTCCATGGGTTGAGCGGGGTCTGCAGTCGGGCGGGGTTGAGGTGGAGGTAGCGCACCAATGACGGCCACACCGTCCCCAATGTAGCGGAGGTCCTCCCAGACTCGTTGGCTCCCCACGACGCCTTCTTGGTCGGCATGGAGTTGTCGAATCTAGGTCAGTAAGCGGGCATTCGCTTGAGCGCGCGGACTCGGCGGTCGTGTGGCCCAGCCGTAGTATCCGCTGGGAGAGACGCGCAAACACCGGCACATCATCCGGATGGAAAACGACTCGCGGCATCGTTGGATCATCCGATACTTCATCGCGACGCTCTCGCGAAGAACGCGGCCGCTTCTCGTAAAAAATCCCGCTCCTTCGTCACGCGCGCTAATTCCCGACGGAGCTGCGCCAGTTCCTCCTCGCGGGGGCGCCCGTGCCCCGGAAACGCCTGCCTCCGGGCCTGACGCAGCTCGTGCCGACAGCGCCCTAAGACACCTGCTCCAGTCCCCAGCTCTGCGGCGACTTGGCTGACGTTCACACCGGGCGCGTCGAGCATCGCCACCGCTTCACGTTTGTACTCGGCTGAAAACCTCCGCCTCTGTGTCATGACACCCTCCTGACCCATTATGAGCCGTAACTAGGTGTCCGTAAAAGCGGGGCTGAACCCGTCGGTGAGATCTTGAAGGGGAGTCAGGCCGCTCCTCTCCGAACCGCCGCTGCTCTGTGCTCATTCTTGATCTATCTCCCTACCGGGCATAAGTTCATACTCTTATACATACCTGTCGAATGAAGTTGCCTGACGCATCCGTCGGTGAACGACCGGTGTTTCGTCGTCTCTTCGCAGAGGAGGTTTTGTCATGAGTGGCACGGTTGCAGTCGCGGTACTCACATTGTTCTTTTTCGCAGCGCCTCTTGCTGCCCAAAGCCCTTGCCTGGATTGTCTCGCGGCTGTTCGTGCGGAGTTTAAGAAGTGCCTTGAGAATGCGATCAGTCAGGAAGACAAGAAGTCTTGCGCGGACAAGAAGGAAGCCCAGGCGAAGACCTGTGAAGACGGCGAGTGCAAGATAGAACGGGCGCAGAGCGAGCCGAAAGGGCCGGTTGTTCCTAAACCGAAGTAGAAATTCAATACAAGCGGCGGGAAACTTATTCTGCGAGGCCAGGCTGCTCATTCCTTGCCACGACTATCAGTAGAATTGTGATTGGTTGGCTGACTGAAAAAGGGTGGGAGCATGTCATTGGGGATTTCTATCGGTCGTCGTCGTCGGTTGGAGGGTGCCCTCTGCACGGCTACAGCTCTGCTCACGTTACAGTTGGGCGGTGTGGGCGGATCGGTCTGGGCCTTTGAGCCGTGGCAGCCGCAGGAACGATGGCTGATTGAATCCGGCCGCGTGGCGCCTTGGGCAAAACCTGGAACCACCGCGTTGGAGAACGCCGGATTAGCGGGGCAGGCCATTCTGGTCGAGGGCAAAGCGGTCACGGCGCCCCATCCCTTGGCCTGTGAGCAGGCGCAAAATACGTTCATCGTGATGCCGGCTGAAGGGCTTTTTGAAGGGGGGTTGCCGGCTCCAGCCGGGCGGGCGGCACGAGCCCTTGGTCTGACCTCCATGCCGGTTCTCACCTGGCGCATGACCTGTCGGAACGGATCCTTCGATTACCATCTCTTCTCGAAGCAGGAGGCGATGCTTGGGCTGGATCATGTGGTGTGGCAAGTGCGGCGGACCAGTCTGGAGCTCTCGCCTGAAGCGGCCGTGCTCGAACTCTTACGCCAGCATATGACGCGAGACATGGCCTTCACCAAGGGCAGCGTGGCAAAGAAGGCATCCATGTTGACCGACAGTCTCACGAAGGCTATCGCTGCCTATTTCGCCCGGCCTGTTCCTCAGGATGAGGTGCCGGTGATCAACGGCGATCCCTTTACCAATTCACAGGAGTATCCGACCGGCTTTACCGTGGGAGCCGTCCTGCGTGTCGGCTCGCGCGCGACGGTGCCAGTGCGATTCGATGAGGAAGGCCGCTATAAACTCGTCGAGTATCGGCTGCAATTATCGGGCACGACGTGGGGGGTGGACGATCTGCATTATCCCGACGGGGCGACGTTCCGCGGACTGCTGAAACCCGCGAAAGGACGCTGACGCATGGCCCGGGGTTATGCCGGCCACGGAACGCGGAGGCTCTGCGGTGTGTCGGCGCTCTGGTCGAACGTTCTCAGCCGGACGAAGATTTCGAGTTCTTTCGGTGTGCCACCTTCCTGATAGACGCGAAACTCGATGTGACGCTGATCCGCCGCGCTGGGTTCCAGTTTGTACCCCCAGAGAAAAAACGGTTTCCCTTGGGCTCCGGCTTCCCGCGCTTTGCTCGCGATCATCGGGGCTTCAAGGACGGCCCCCACCGTCTGCGTCGAGCGGATGCGCACCCGCCAGTTGCCTGAATCCTTGTCGGTTTCCTTGTATGCGAGGAAGGCGAAATCGCAATTCAACGGCGCATCGTAGGCCGCAATGTATCCGAGCTGGACAAAGCTGTGGACCGCATTGTCGGGCGGTGTTTCGAGCAAGGGCGTTTCCATGAATGTGTCCTTTCGCGGAGTAGAATGGTTCGGCGATTGTCGTACAGGCGTGGGGTTGTTTTCAATCGGCTGCCGGAAGCGCGCGCTTCATCGTGAGGGCGTGCATTGTGGCATGGATTGGAGTTGAGGGGCTCATGCCGCGTGAATGCGCCATCCATGGCGGCTTTCGGCTGGCGCGGCGATTCAGTATACTGCCAGCCGATTCTTTCGGTGTCCCACAGGGCTCTGGAAGGGGCGGGGTGCCATGATCGTTTCACGAGCCTGGACATGGATCATCGGTCTGACGCTCTTGTTGTGGCTGGGGCTTCCCCACGTCGCCGGAGCCGCCCAGGATGCCGATGCCCACACGTTCGGGGTGTTCTGGAAGCAGTTCAGCCAGGCGGTGGTCGAGGACCAGCGGGGGACCGTCGCCGACCTTACCAGGTTGCCATTTCTTCTGGACGGGATCGAGCACGACCGCTCGGCCTTCCTCCGCGAGTATCCGACGTTGTTTAGCCCGGTGATGCGTCGTTGTTTCAAGAAGGTCACACCCGTTCACGATCTCGACGGGTATTCCGTCGTCTGCGGGGAGCAGATTTTTGTGTTCGGGCTGGTGAACGGGCGCTATCGGTTCACTGAGATCGGCGTGAACGATTGAGGGAGTCTTTCCTGCCGGAGGCGCAAGAATGAACGACAGGTGGCCGTCCATCCTGTTCGGAGGCGGCACCTGGCCCTGGTGGCACGGGGTGTTGTTCGCCCTGTTTCTGGCCATGATGGGCACCGCCTACTACGCCTGCCTGGATTCGTCCGGACCCAGCGGCGCGCCGTTTCTCATGTTCATGCTGTACGCCTATGCCTTTCTGGTCCTAGCCGTCATGTCGACCGTTGATGTTGCGCTGTGGGCGCGCGCATCCGGCTACGGCATTCTGATGACGGGGTTGTTGCTGATGCTCGCCTGGATTGTGATCGGGTTGTCCTGGCCCTTCCTGTTTATGGCGACCGACCCGAATTACCCTGAGCAGCTTTTCGCGGGTCGGGTGTTGTTCACACTCCACTCCACGCTCCTGTATGTAGGGAATTTGTGGATGCTGCGGGTGCTGCGTCGTGGTGAGGCTTCGGCTGGAGCGACGCACTGATGCCTCCCCCTTCCTAGGTAGGATACCGCCGCCGTGCCGGTCTCGGTACAATCCGCGGGTACGGAGGTTGCCGTGGCTGCACTTTCATATGGCCGGACCTATCCCCGGTATCCGCTCCACTGTCCGGTCATCTTCGGCGGGGCGCCGTTTGTCGGCGAGGGGCTGCTGACGAATCTGTCGTTTCAGGGGTGCTCGGTCCTGTGCGACCGCGAGGTCCTTTGTGGCAATGACGTGCGTGTGAGTATCCTGCTTCCGGATCAGGCCCACGCGCTGACCATTGAGTGCGGCACGATCAAATGGGTCGAGGGCCATCAGTTCGGTGTAGAGTTTCTCCGCCTGCCTGATGAGACCAGGCAACGGCTCAATCGCCGGCTGCGAACCGAGCTCATTCATCTGCTGAAGGTTCGTTCAGGCCGACGCGAATCCCCGGGATGGCTTGATCCGGGAAGTTCGACAGTAGGCTCTGTTTGACATGTGAAGCCTCGTTGGCCGCACACGTGTGCCTAGTCTTCCCCGCACGAACCAGCCTGGATCAATGCTCTTCGCGTCGAGTACTGAATCATCTTTGCCGTTGTTGTTTGCGGGGAGGGAGTAGGTTTCGTATTCGATCTCGTGTACTGTTGGCCTCTGTAAATGCGGGGGTAGATAGCATTTAGCAATGATGCTCTGTGGGTTCCCTGATTTCTTGGAGGTAGGGTGATGCGGTTCACTGCGATTCGAGTGTTGATGATGCTTGGTCTGATGGTGGCAGCGGCCCCGGTATTTGCCGAATCGACGGTTTCACGGGACTATGCGCTGGGTCAGCACGGTAGTCTCCAGCTCAAGGTTCCCGCTACCTGGAAAGACAATGTCACGCAGCCGCCGAACGGTCTTCCTCCGACGATTGCCTTCGTTCCGGAAAGCGGCGCAGCGTTTCGAGTGTTGCTCACACCCATCTGGTCCGACCGTTCCGGCGCCGTGCTTCCGGTCGCCGCGGACCTCCGAAAGAAGGTTGAGCAGGCGGCGGCGCAGGCCAAGGCCCAGGCGCTCGAAACCGATGTGGCGGTGGTGGAAATGAAAGGCGCGACGGGACTCGGCTACCACTATGCGGTGACCGATCGGGCCCCGAAGCCCGGCGAGTTCAAGCGGATGAAACAGGGGATGTTGCGGGTGGGAGACTTGCTGGTGTCGTTCACGATCTTGTCGCAGGATGCGGCGGATCCGGTCAACCAGCAGGCGACAGCGATGCTGGAAGGGGCGGCGCAGGCCACCAGGCAGACGGCTGCGCCGGGGGCACAGGAGCATTCCGTTCGTCCCGATGCACTTCAGATCACCTCAACCGAACAGGCCCATGTGCTTACGGTTCCGGCGAGCCGGCTGGTCATGCGCCTTCCCCTCGGCGGTTTGTCGCTCACGAACAGCGCGATCGGAGGATCCTCCAATAATCCGCGCTACTTTCATTTTCGCGACGATGCCAAACAGGTGATCATTTCGGGATGGTTCGAGTCGGACCAGGCGTTTCCCGGCCTCCAGAAAATCTGGGCGGACGAGGTCACGGTGTCGAAGAAGAATGGGCTCGCTGACGCGGAGCGCGTGGTCTTCGGGCGTCTGGGCAACTGGGAGACGATCGCCTATGAGCGCGCGGTGCCGAATATCACGAATTCCCACCTCCATGCGCACTGGGTGCAGGCGGGAACCTGGATCGATCTCCATGCGTCGCTGACCTCGAACGGGTCGAGCCAGGACGCCAGGGCCAAGCTCGAATCACTGCTCCGCGCGATCGTCGTGAAACAGAAAGCTCCCTGACGCGCGATCCCCCGACAGGAGATGACTATGTCTGTACTCTCGGGCGCGGTACCTCAGCAAGGCTCCCGCTTCCTAGTCGATCACGTGATGGTGTTCCGACTTTCCCCGGTAGGGGCGGACCGGCCATGAGCGGGCCTGTAGGGAGCCGGCAGGCTCGCGCAGGCTGTGCCGGTACTACTCGATTTGGGAGGTATAGAGTTCGCGCAGGCCGGCCTCGATCTGCATCCGGCGGTCGGACTGTTCCGGGGTAAGCGGTAGATGCGCCAGGGCTCGGCGATAGGCGAGTTCCGCTTCAGACGTGCGCCCGGCCCGGCGTAAGAGCGCGGCATACTCGGCGTGCAGCACGGGGTCGTTTTGATGGAGCGCAATCGCCCGGGCATACTCGGCGACGGCTTCTTCTATCTCTCCTTGTTTGAGGAGCACCATCGCCAGATTGCGGCGGGCCATCAGGTGGTCGGGCGTGGTGAGCAGGGCGGCCCGGTATTCAGCGACGGCGCGCTGAAGCTCCTGCTTGTCGTGCCAGAGGTTGCCGAGATTGGTATGGGCGCCGGCGTGGGACGGATTCTGCGCCAAGACGAGTTCGAAATGGCGTTGGGCTTGATCAGGTCGGCCGGCTTTCTTCAGCACGAGTCCGAGGCTGTATCGCGCAGAGTGATGCTGTGGATTGATGCGAAGAATCGCGCTGAAGGATTGAATCGCCTGACTCGGGTCGTCTTGTTGCGCATACAGCAGGCCGAGGCGAAAGTGGGCTTCGATATGTTCCGGTGCCAACCTGGAAACCGTCTCAAACTGCGTGATGGCTCGTCGGGGATCGTGCAATTCTTCACAGGCAAGCCCGAGCTGATAGTGTGCCTCTACGAGGTCGGGGGCTAGGGTCACGGAGCGTTCCAGGACCGCACTCGCGGCTTCGGGATTCTTCTTGTCCATCAGCACGATGCCTTGTTGCAGGAGTGTGACCGCGGGATCTGTTTCGGACTGGCCGTTCTTCTGCAGCATCTGAGGAGCCGATTCAGTGGTCAGGGATGCCAGCGTCGCAGCGAGAGTACTCCGGCCGGCCGGAACCCCCAGGACGACGAGTGCCAGGAGTACGATACCTACACGGCGAAATGACTGAGACGGGCCTGGCATGGCGGCGGGTTCCCCTGCGATCGTTGGTTACCGGTGTTCTTTCGGCGTGATCAGGATTTCGACACGACGATTCTTTCGGCGATTGTCTTCCGAGTCGTTGGCTGCAATGGGGTGGCTCTCGCCGAACCATTGCAGGCTGAGCCAGGGCATGGGTACTCCGCTGCGTTCCAATATGGACGCGGCATTCGTGGCTCTGGCTTGTGACAGCGCCTGATTATCCGGGAAACGATGGCGGAGCCGGTCGCGAATCGGCTTGTTGTCGGTGTGCCCCTGAATCGCAATCTGGATATTCGCCTCGTCTTTTAGAATCGCGCCGAGCCGCGCGAGGACGGTGATGCCTTCTTCACTGATGCGATCGTCTCCGGATGCGAAGAGGACCCGATCGGATAACCGGATTCGAATGTACTCGTCGGTCGATGCGTCGCCGAGGAGGGCCACGGCTGCCTCCGGGGTGTGGTCGGCGGGAATGACCGGCGGGGTGTCGTCGATGCTGGCGTGAGTGGTCGAAGAGGTGCGGACATCGTGCCGAACCATGTGCGGACCGGCCGGCAACAGTGACGCCGTGCCGGCTTTCCCGCGCTCTACCACGATGGAGCCGTTTTGGATCTCTGGTTTGAGTCGTTCGTAGATGTCGTCCCACATGGTTCGGAATTGCACGTCCTGGCTGACGGGAGCAGGAGTGGCGGCGGGCGGCGGAGGAGAACTGCAGCTCGTGAGCAGGGCACTGAGCAGCAATAGCGTTCGTGAGAATCGTGGGGTGCTGCGGATAGCCATTGCGGCAGACTCCATTCCGTAGGGGCGATCGTCATTCCGGTCAGGAATATCGAGCCTGCCGGAGTTTGGATTATGCGGAATGGATTTCAGCCGGCACACTAGTACGTTCGTATGGGGCGGCGGCCGCTTGGGCCAGGGGGAAGAGGGTTCTATCTCTGTCAGGGGCCACGGTCGAGGTACGGTCGACCACTACGATCTCAAAGCTCTGGCATTCAATCACCTGGCCTTTTACCGTGACCTTGTCATGCCTCCTTGGCGGGCAGAATCTCGGTGTAGCTGGGCTCACTGCAATTGAGGCGGCTCTGCTGCGCGCTGACGTCCGCTTAAAACTCGCCCGCCTGCACGACATCTTCCAGACTATTGATGTCGAGCCAGTGGCCGACGGTGTAGAGGACACGGATGGGTTGCTGACGCGTGAGCAGCTCCTGGAGCAGTTGCGGAATTGTGGCCTTGCGGTTGCCGGGGCGTGCGAGCAGTTCCGTGATGACGGTGGTGATGAGTGCGGCGGCGGACGGCGAGACTTTGAGGAAGCCCATCCAGACGCCGTGGGTGGTGGCTTCGGGGATCTCATTGCCCAGTTGCTTGAGATAGACCTTGGCGTTGAAGGCGCGCCGCGAATTGGGGATGGTGCATTCGGCGAATCCGCCGAGCCGGGCATAGCTGGTCTCCTCCCGCCAGTTGCTGTCGAGGAAGATCACGCAGTCATCAGATTCCTGGCAGAGGGACTGGGGAATATACTTATTAAACAGCACGTCGCCGTAAGAAATGAGGGTCTGTTGGGCGCGGCCCTTGCGCGACTGCAGGGCCTTGAGGAGAGAGAACAGTTCGCCGGTGTCGGCATACTCATCGTTGTCGACGTAGGTCAGATTGGGCAGATTGACGGTCTCCTTTTTATAGCCTCGGACGACGACGATGTCTTTCACGCCGACGGCGTTGTAGGCGTCGACGATGCGGGTGAGGATGGGCGCGCCCTGGACTTTGACCATCGTCTTGGGCTGGTGTTCGGTGAGTTCGCCCAATTCGCTGCCGCGCGAGGCGGCCAGGACGATGGCGCAAGTATCTTCGGCGCCTTTGGGCAGATAGCGGTCTTCCGCCTCCTGCAGTTCAGCGGCGTTTTGCAGCCGGAAAATTTCCGACACCGGCGCGACTTTATCTTCGATGGACAAGAGATGTTCCTGTTCCTTCAACGTGCGCGCCGTCTTCTGCATCGCCGTGACGGAGCTGCGCAGCAGATGGTTGGCCCAGATCACTATCGAGAAGTTGTGCTGGCGAAACACATCGGTCGGGGTGGCGTAGTATTTCGTCGGGACGATCACGACCGGGCAGCGACTGCCCCATTCCTGCTTGAACGCCAGGATTTCATCGGGCACCGCCAGGGCGCTGTGGATGAGGATGCCGTCGGCACCGGCCTGGCGATAGGCTTCGGCGCGGCGCAGCGCTTCGGCGAGCCCCCAGCCGCAGATGAAGGCTTCGACCCGGGCGATGATGGAAAAGTTCTGGTCGCTCTGGGCGTCTTTGCCGGCTTTGATCTTGCCGCAGAACTCATGCATGTCCGCCATGGGTTGGGCGTCGCCTTTGATGAAGCTATTCGTTTTGGGGAAAAGTTTGTCTTCGATGCAGACTGCGGCGATTTTTCGCTGCTCCAGCTTGCGGACGAGGCGCTGCATGTTGTTGAAATTGCCGTAGCCGGTATCGCCGTCGAGGAGAATCGGAATCGTGGTCGCGTCGGACATAAACTCGAGGGTTTCGAGCACCTGAGTCCAGCTCGCTTCGTTGTTGTCGCGCACGCCGAATTGGGCCGAGATCGACAGGCCGCTGGCCCAGATGCCTTTAAAGCCGGCTTCCTGGACGATCTTGGCGCTCAGGCCATTGTGGGCTTCACAGATGAATTCCAGCTGGTCGGACAGGAGGAGGTTGCGGAACTGTGTGGTGGTGCTAAGACCGGGTGTCGAGCTCATGGATTCCCTTCCTTGTGCCGGCTGGAAGACAGTGCCAGCGTCGGTCGGAAAGGATACCGGTTTTTCTGAGAGAAATCACGCGGCTATTTGCGGCGGCGTACCGCAGCGGCTCTTTTTTCTTAGGCGCCGGCCCCGCCTCTGAATTCCGCCCGGTCCAATTTCTCAAAAAAGGCGCCGACGCCGGGACCCAGCTGCTCTTCAAGCTGCGGATCATTATCCAGAACGGTCCTGGCAAATCCCACGATCAAGAGAATCCGGCGGACGGCTTCCTGGGGCGTGAGGGTGAGGTCCGATCTGACGGCTCGTGTGTGAATCGCGATCTCGCCGAGGAGGGTGTCCTGCTCTTCCTGGATGGCCGCGTAGGTGCCTGAGGCCCGCGCCTGATGATGCTGTTGCATCGCCACTTCCGAGAGGGCGCGCAGGGCCCGTTCCACTGCTTGGGCCGTATCTTCATCCATGCGATCCCGGAGGCGCGCCGGCACCACGGATCCCGGCTCCAGCAGCGACTGAACGATTTTTGCAAGCGACAGTAAGTATGCCATGTACGGGCTCCTGGGTAGACTGGGATCGGGCACTATGCCTGTTTCAATCCTGCGACACGGGGAGGTACTATGCCATGGCTTGAGACCGGGAGCTAGTGCCTAAAGGCGGTGGGGTCGGGCTTCTAGGTACTGCCGTACGTCAGAGTGGGATCATTGTGACAGCGTGGGCGATTCTTTGACTGGCTGTGCGCAATAGTCGAATCAATTGTTCGTAGTCATTGGCGCGTATACAGTGCGTTGTAAAACTCTTCCATGATGACAACGCGCACACACCATACCGGACTGGCTGCGATTGCGGTCCTCAAGATGGTGAAGGGTGTGCTGCTGCTTCTTCTCGGGTTGGGCCTTCTCAAGTTGGTGCATGCCGAGATCGCCACATTGTTTTCTCTCCTGATTGAAGCCCTTCATCTCAATGCCGACTCGCATCTCATTCATGGGCTGGTGCTAAAGGTGGATGCACTTCAGCCGCACAGTGTGCTGGTAGCAGGTCTGATCAGTCTAGGTTATGCAGGGCTGATGGTGGTTGAGGGAGTCGGCCTGTGGCTGGAGTTCTCCTGGGCCGCGTATCTGACGGTGGTGTCGACGAGTCTCCTGATTCCCGTGGAGCTCTACGAAATCATCGACCGGGTCACTCTCCTGCGCGTCGGGGCCCTGCTGCTGAATCTGGTCATCGTGGGATATCTCATCAGCCAGCGGAAGCATCACCGCTTGCGCAAGCGGGCAGGGTGACGGTGAACCGCGTGCCCTGTCCGAGCGTGCTCTCTACTGCGACCGTACCTCCGTGGGCTTCGGCGATTTCCCTCACGATGGCCAGCCCGAGTCCTGTTCCGCCCGATTCTCTGGCTCGCGCGGGATCAGCCCGGTAAAACCGTTCAAATAATCGCGGCAGATGTTCCTGTGCGATGCCGGACCCCGAATCCTCCACCTCCAGCACCACGTGTGCGGGTATCGGCTTGAGTCGGATCGTAATGCGGCCTTCCGGCGGCGTATAGGCCAGGGCATTGTCGAGCAGGTTGACGAGCAATTGCGTCAGCCGCCCCGCGTCGCCTTGTACGAGGGATACCGGCTGGGCCTCCATCGACAGTCTGATCTTGCGGTCTTCCGCCAGTGGGCTCAATTCGGTGACCAGATTCTTCACCAGCGGTTCCAACACGAGGGGTGTGAGTGTGACCGGAGGGCGGTCTCCGGAGAATTGCGCCAGGGTGAGGAGCGAGCGGGTCAAGGTGCCGAGTCGCTCGACCTGTTCCAGGTTCGTCACCAGGGCGTCGCGATAGTCTTCGTCCGTGCGGCTTTTCTGCAAGGCGACTTCGATGGTGCCTCTGATCACTGTCAGTGGCGTTTGGATCTCATGGGCCGCGTCGGCGATGAAATGGCGTTGCCCCTCAAACACCTGGTGCAACCGGTCCAGCATGGCGTTGAAGACCTGGGCGAGCCGCGCAAACTCCTCGTATGGCGCTGCTAATGGCATCCGCGTTTTCAACGATGGAACGGAGATCTGTTCGGCTGTGGCGGTCAAGGCTTCAACGGGGCGCAACGCTTCCCGCGCGAGCCAGCGGCTGCCGACCCATCCGACGACGATCATCGCTCCGGCAAGAGTGGCCAGGAGGAGCATCAGCAGGCGGAGGGTATCGTCGACAAGTCGAAGCGATGTGTCCATCTGGAGGAGGTATCGCACGGATCCGGCCTGCGTGACGGGAAACGAGATCCGCCGGATCGCGCCATCGTGCGGCGGCGTGATGGTGTCATATAGGGTAAGGCCGTGCTGCAGGTCGGCCAGTTGTGCGGCAGACAGGGGAGGGCGGGGCGCGCTTGCCGCTCCCTTCCAGAGCATCGTTCCAGACGGACTGAGCACCACCGCCGATCGGGCGGCCTCGCGCGTCTCATCCTTCTCGTCGTCATCCAATGTAGTGAGCGCTCCGGTCGTCAACTCGACTCGTGCGGCTTCCTGCTCGGCGAGCGTGAGGAGTTCACGGTCGACATGCTGTGCCAGGAGCGTCGAAAGGCCGGTATAGATCAAGATGGAAAATGCGGTCAATAGGATGAGGACGAGGGCGATGGCCGATCGACGAATACGCGTGCGGAATGCGACCATGGCTTAGGCTCCCGGCGTCTTCAAGACGTACCCGGCGCCACGGACAGTGTGGATCAGGGACGTGGAAAACTCGCGATCTACCTTGGCGCGCAATGCGCGGATGTGCACATCGACGATATTCGTCATGCCGTCATAGTGGATGTCCCACACATGTTCGATGATGGCGGTTCTGGTCAGCACCCGGTCAGGATTCCGCAACAGATATTCCAGCAACGCATATTCCTTGTTCGTGAGGATGAGTTCACGGCCCGCCCGCCAGACACGATGGGCGACCGGGTCGACCTCAAGGTCCGCGACGGCGAGGCGCGGCGATTGCTCGGTCCCGCTGCGGCGGATCAGCGCCTGAATCCGTGCCAGGAGTTCCGCAAAGGCGAAGGGTTTCGTGAGGTAATCATCGGCTCCGATGTTGAGTCCGGTGACACGGTCTTCAACCGTTCCGCGGGCGGTGAGGAGAAGAATCGGTGTCTTGTTGCCGGCGGCACGAAGCCGGCGGCAGACGGTGAATCCATCGAGGCTGGGGAGCATGACGTCAAGGATGATGAGGTCGTACGGCGTGGTGCTCGCCATGAGGAGGCCCTCTTCCCCCTCATGGGCGCAATCAACGGCGTAGCGTTCTTCGCGGAGTCCTTTTTGAATGAATCCCGCGAGATCCGGATCATCTTCCACAATCAGAATGCGCATGCTGGTTCCTTTTTCAGGATTCTAACCCCCGTGCAGACTCTGAGCAATCGGCTGTGATGCGTGCGGGGTGGTCGTGACGCCCGCGCCATGCTTGTACACCAGATCTCCGCCGGTGTGGCCGGTGGCGATGAGTGTGAGCAGCCCGACGGTTGCTATTGCCAGATAGGCCGCGAATGTTCGTGTGCTGAAGCGGTTGCGGAGCAGCAGGCGGGAAAGCAGCAGGACTGCCATGATCACGAGCGTGATGTGTGCCCAGGTTTCGTGGGCCTCGATCAGGGACTCGGCGATCCCCGCCTTTTCTGCCGCATCCTCCGCCATCCTGCCTGCAACGGCGGCTGCGATCCCACCGGTGAGGCCGAGCCCGAGCAGCCAGAGAGCCCCTTCGCGGAAACTGTCACGCGACAGGCTTGTTCCCAGGAGATCAAAGAAGACGCTCACGAATAAGAGGGCGATCGGGAAATGAACAAGGATGGGATGCAGGGGGAAGTCCATGGTCGAGGCTCCTTTGTCCGGGTCCTGGTACGATGCGGTCCGGCCGGATGAGTCCGACCGGACCGCGGCGTTCCCTGAAGGATGATGCTTACTTCTTGCTGCCGGATTCGTGCTTGGCGTCTTTGGTGTCCTCGGACACCTGGCCGGATTGCGCGTCGACCATGAATTCCCGGCTTTCTCCGCTGTTGCTCACGACGGTGATTTCATACTCCGCTTTCCCGTCTTCGTCCTCCAGTTCGGCCTCAATGACCCGGCCGGGGTACTTGTCAGTAACGGCCTTGATCGCCTGTTCTATTGAGACGGCTGTCTTGGCGATCGTCTTGTGGCCCTTGTCGGCGAGCGCCAGACCGGAAAACGCGGTGAGCGATACGGCTACACAGGCGGCGATGATGAGCTGTTTCATGATGGAACCTCCTAAGGTGAATGGATAACTGCACTGTGCCATGTGCTCAGACTACCCGTTCAGGATGAGAGGTCTATGAAGCGAAGATGAAGAATTCTTCATAGGGAGTCCGTCCCTGACGCCGGCAAGGGGCTGTCGCGCGAATACTACGCAAGTACGCGAATGTGTGTCCCACGGGTGTCCCGGCGGATTGTATGGCAGGGGCAGTTTCTTTTAGTGACCGGCTTTGGCAGGCGGGACGTGCTCAGCAGCCTGTCCGCTGTAAGCGGCGATGAGTGTCAGTTTGGTTGCCCGGTCGAGGGCTTTGATCGCCGCTTCCCGCCGCAACGCCTCTCCTTTTGAATCTGCCGTTTCGGTATAGCGAAGAGTGAGCGGTCTGCGATGCTTGGTGTACTTGGCGCCTTTGCCGGTTTCGTGGGCAGCCATTCGTTGGTCCAGGTCATTGGTAATGCCGGTATAGAGGCTGCGATCGGCACATTCGACGATATAGACAACCCACATCTCTGCGATTCCTCAATGTCCTGCGATAACACGCGTGGGTTCATCTTGCCTGTAGTCGATCTCAAATGGAATATGGTCTTTCACTCTTCTGGAGCCCCTGCATAAAAATTGAACTCCGGTGCGAGCCCGCCCGGTCTCAATGCTATACTCCGGTTCCATGACGATGACCACGACTCCCGACACAGAAATCATGCTTTCCTCCGGCAACCAGCGGGCGGTTGTCTCACCCCGGGGCGCATCCTTACGCCGGTATTTCCTGGTGGAAGCCGGCGGCAACGAGGTCGATATTGTCTGGGGTTATTCGGGAGGCAGTCAGAAGAAGGGCGGGCAGGGGGATGTCTTGATTCCGTTCCCCGGTCGCATCGCCGAGGGCCGCTATTCGTTCGACGGCGAAGTGTTTCAGCTGGAACGGAACGATAAAGAAGGTCCGAATGCGATTCACGGTTTCGTCCGGACGCTGCCGTGGCAGGTGGTTCGTACCGAGGGGAGCCGCGTGGTGTTGGCTGTTCGCCTGGAGGCCGAGCAATACGGCCGCAAGGGCTATCCGTTTTCACTCGCGATTCAAGTGACCTATGGCTTGGACGACAAGGGATTGTCCTGCTCCTTCGTTGTGCAGAATGCCGGGACGCGACCGGCGCCGGTCGGGATCGGCTTTCATCCCTATTTCACGGTTGGCACTGGAGTGATTGACGAAGCCGAGGCGAGAATTCCCGGCGCGGGCTTTCTGGAGTTCAATGACCAGCTCACCCCGACGGGAACGATTCTTCCCGCAGCAGGCACTGAGTGGGACTGTCGCGACTTCCGGCGGATCGGCACGAAGCGGTTTAATCATTGCTACGTGCAACTCGTTCGCGATGCGGAGGGGATGGCGACGGCGTCGCTTCGGCATGCCGCAAGCGGCCGGGTGGTTGATGTGACGATGGACCGTTCCTTCTCCGCGATTGTGGTGTATACCGGCGATGCCATCTCCGATGCGCCGCGCCGCGCGTTCGCCATCGAGCCGATGACCTGCGCGTCGGATGCCTTCAACCATCCTGAATGGGGTTTGAAACGGCTGGCTCCCGGGGAGCACTTTTCCGGCCGCTACAGGATCCGCCACCGGATCGAGTCCTGATCCATCTCATTCGTCCAGCGGCAGCTGTATTTCAACCTTTTCCCGCAGTTGCCTTCCGCCCGGTCAGCACCGTACATTGACGACAACCTTGGACGGCTGAAAAGGCTTGTCGCGCCTTCCTTTGCCGGGGTTGATTCAATGTGACCTATGCTTTGCCATCGGTTCACCACGATCGTCTTGCTCTGTCTGTGCTGTCTGCTATCCCCGCTCGGGTTCACGGCTGATGCAAAGCCCTCGACCACGTCCAGCGACCGGTTGATCCGGCAACAAGACGAGCTGTCCGCCCTCTGGAGCTTCTATCGGCAGGCCTACATCCGCGACGGGCGCGTGATCAGCCTGGATGAACAGGGCGTCACGACGTCCGAAGGCCAGGGCTATGCGATGTTGCGGGCGGTCTGGTCGAACGATCGCCGCACGTTTGACGAAGTGTGGCGCTGGACGCAAGCGTATCTGCAGGTACGACCGGATAAGCTCTTTGCCTGGAAGTGGAAGGGCAAGGTTCTGTCGCCGGATGCCGCGACCGATGCCGACACGGATATTGCGCTGGCTCTTATTCTCGCGTCGCGCCGGTTCGATATTCCCCGGTATGAGCAGGAGGCCCTCGCGATTCTTGCTTCCATCTGGGACCTGGAGGTGCTGCATCTGAGCACCGGTTCCTATGTCACGGCGGGAAACTGGGCGGTGCATGAAGCCTATCCGACGATCCACGTGGCCTACCTCGCGCCCTATGCCTATGAAGTCTTCGCCTCCGTCGATCGCAAGCGCGACTGGCGGAAGCTCATTGAGAGTTCCTACGCCGTCTTACATTGGCTCTACGATGAACGACAGGTTTCGCTTCCGCCCGAACTCATTTATCTCGACAAGTTGTCCGGCCGGTTGGTCATGACGCATCCCAAGGCCGGACCGGCGGCGGAGTTCAGCTACGATGCGTTCCCGCTTTTTTGGCGCGTGGCGCTGGATGCCAAGTGGTTCGGCCGTTCAGAAGCGGGGCTGCGTGAGAAGATGCTGGGCGTCTTTTGGGTGGAGTGGAAGGCGCGCGGAAAGTTCGTGGATCGCTACACGGTTTCGGGCGAGCCTCGTTCGACGCTGGAAGGGCTGCCGTTGTATGCGACGGTGCATGCGCTGGCCTCTCAGGACCTGCCGGAACTGGCCCGGCGGTTGTCCGAGCTGAAGCTTCCGCTGCTCCATGCCAATGCGTTGGCCGGCAAGAGCACGCCGTATTATCTGCATAACTGGCTGTGGTTCGATCGGGCCGTCGAACTGGATCACGTACGGCGATACGACGAGTACTTTGCCTTCTTGCGCCCGTTTGATGTGGCCGGATTCTCCGCGCATTTCGCCTGGGAGCTGGTGCTGGTCACGCTGGTCCTGTTTCTCCTGGCGCGATGGCATTGGGTCTTGAAGGTGGCGTTTCTGGTCTGTGGATTTGCGCTCTGTGTGCGGTATCTCGACTGGCGCGCGCACGAGACTCTGAATTGGGTCGAGGCCGGCGGGCCGTTCATCAGTCTGTCTCTCTGGTGTGCCGAACTCTATGCCTTTTCGACGGTCGCTCTTCTGCTCGTGCAAGTCGGGGTGGGCCGGAAATCAGCCGCAGCCAGCGCGCCTCCGGTCGCGACAGACTTCCAACCGTCGGTCGATATCTTGATCCCGATCTATTCCGAGTCCTGCGAGATTCTTGAGAAGACCTTGATCGGCGCCGAAGCGATTGCATATGGGAAGAAGCGGATCTTTGTCCTGGACGATGGCCATCGTGACGACGTGCGCGCTCTCGCGCAACGGTATGGGGCGACCTATTTCCAAGGACCGAGGCGACATGCCAAGGCGGGCAATTTGAACCAGGCCCTGACTCAGACGGACGGCGAATTGATCGTAGTGTTTGATACCGATCATATCCCGGTCTCGACGTTTCTAGCCGAGACGGTGCCGCACTTTGCCGATCCGCGCATGGGATTCGTGCAGACGCCGCACCATTTCTACAATCAGGACATTTTTCAGCGCGCCCTCGGTACCGGAGTCCGGATTCCCAATGAGCAGGATCTCTTCAATCATGCCATTCAGGGACGGCGGCATCATTGGGGGGGAGCGTTCTTCGTCGGCAGCGGGGCTGTGTTCCGGCGGACCGCGATTCAGGAGGTGAACGGCTTCAATCTGATGAGCATTACCGAGGATATCCATACCAGCCAGCATCTGCATGCCAAGGGATGGAAATCCGCCTTCGTCGATAAAGATCTGGCGGTGGGGCTGACGGCGGAGAACCTCTCGTCGTATATCGTGCAGCGCCGGCGCTGGATGCTGGGGTGCCTGCAGATCTTCCTGAAGGACAACCCGCTCTTCTGCCGGGGGCTGTCTCTGCGGCATCGGGTGGGCTACTTCGCCTCCTTATATTATTTCCTCTTTCCCCTGGCCCGCGTCGTATTCTGGATTACGCCGCTCTATTTTCTCTTGTTTCATCTCCACCCGATCTTGTCCGATGTGTCGATCCTGGTCGCCTATGTGTTGCCGTTTATGTTGATGTTGCCGTTGCTGTCTTCGGTGCTGTTGCCGGGATGGCCGCGGTTGCTCTGGTCATCCACCTACGAGGCGACGGTCGCGTTCCCGCTGTTTCGTTCCATGTTCGATCTGTTTCTGCCGAAGCGGCTGGGGTTCAAGGTGACGCCGAAGGGGTTGACGTCGGCCCACCGGACATTCGATTGGCGGTCGTCGTTGAGTCTGTTGGCCGCCACGGTGATCACCATGGGGGCGATCGCCAAGGGTCTGTGGGAATTCTGGTTTTTCGAAATCGAAAAGGACGCCTACTTCTTCAACCTCAGTTGGGCCGGGGTGAATCTGGTGACGCTGCTCATCGGATTGAGCATGGCGTGGGAGCGGCCGCAGCGGCGGGGGGAAGAGCGAGTCGGCCGGCAGTTCGACTGTGGGGTGGAGGCTCAGGGGTTTCAGTGCCAGGCGGTTACGGATGACCTGAGTCTGTCGGGGCTCTCGTTTCTCACGACCTCTGCAGATCCGATTCCGGACACGTTTGACGTAACGCTGCAGGGACGGACGCCGATGACCTGCCGGGCGAGGGTGCTGTATCACGAGATTCTGCCCGGAAAGCGGATTCGCTGCGGGGCGGAGTTTCTGGATCTGCAGGCAGCGCAGCGGCAGTGGCTTGTGATAAACCTGTTCGGCGATCCGGCGACCTGGGAGCGGGCGCACGACGCGCGTGTGCGCAGTCCGTTGCTGATGGCCGGTCATTTGTTTGCGGGCTTTTGCCGGTCAGTGAAGGCGCCGGTCACCAGGCGGCGCCGGATTCCGCGCCGTCGGTGTCTGGTTCCCGTGCGGATTCAGATCGGTCACGCCAGGCAGTGGGGGCTCCTGCGCGATCGTTCCTCCCGTGGCATGGGCGTGCTGCTGTTCGGGCGACCCGCTGAGTCCGCTGGTCCCTGGTTGATGGGTGAGGAGAAGGGGCGGTATGAGCCCCTGTATGTGCGACGACGATGGCTCTGGATCTGGCGGGCCGGAATACGGCCTACAATTTTGTCCGATGATTCGATCTCTCAGCAATAGAAAGGTGTCAGGCATGTGGTGTCGCCGGTCGTGTGCCCTGAGTGTGCTCCTGTTCATCTCGTGCTGGGCGGCGGTTCCCGCGGGGGCCGATGATTTTGTGGAGTCCTGGTATATGTCCCGGGGGCGTTCGAATCTGGAGATTGAAAACTACAAGGCGGCGATCGAAGCCTTCGAAAAAGTCGTCGAGCGTGATCCGGGCAACCGTGAAGCCATGCGGAGCCTGGGCGTCGCCTACGAAAAGCAGGGGTTGAAGGACAAGGCCATCGAGCAGTTCGACCGGTATCTCGCCCGTTGGGACGACGATGCCGACATCGCGTTTGCCCAAGCGCGGGCGTTGGAATGGTCGCGCTACGCCTATCGCGAGAAAGACATGCTGAAGTATTACCGGATGGGCTTGAAGCGAACAAACGATCCGGCGCTGCGGCTCCGGTATGCGACACATCTGGCCAGCCACAAAGAAACCAGTCAGGAAGCCGTGGCACAGTACGACAAGGTGCTGGAGACGCAGCCGCGCAATGCCGAGGCCCACCGGGGTCTGGCCAAAGCCTATGCCTGGCTGGGGCAGAATGATCTGGCCTTGTATCACGCGAATCTGGCGCGGCAGCAGACGAAGCATGAATCGGGCGATCTGACGGCGCTCCGTCAGGACATGTCGAAGGGACGGGAGCCGGCCGTCGAAGGGGTGATGGGGGTGCTGGCGCAGCCGGAGAAGCCCTATGAGTTGTACGGGTTCCGGATGGGCACACGCGGAAAATTCGATATCACGCCGTTTACGACGACCAAAGTGGAGGTCGGGGCCGAGCATTTCTGGAACTCGTCGGAGAATCGCTCCGGCGCCTATCTCTCCCTGGGCAATCAAGTGCGGTTCAATCCGTCGAATCGATTCGATGCGGTGCTGGAATATCATGGCGCGCCGCGCGGCGACGGGATGGCCTATAAGTTCGAATATGCCTACGATGGACGATCATTTTCCATTCGTCCCGGGGTCAAGCGGGAGTTCCGGTACGATTCGTTCGCGGCCTTGGCCGGGTCGCGCAGTGCCGGCCAGCTGGTGGGCTTGGCGCGGTCGACGCAGTTCTATAGTGAAGTGGCGTTCGACGTGGCCGCGTTGCATGTGACCGTGACGCCCTTTGTCGGATGGGTGACGGCGGAGCAGCTGAAGTCGAACGATCAGGTCGGAGTGGATACAAAATTGTCGTTGCCGCTCTGGCAGCAGGACAACTGGGAGATCGCCGGCGAGTATCTGTTTTATCTCACTCACTATGGGGAGAATCAGGGAGGACTCCAGCCGAGCCAGCGGGAGCCGTTCGCGGGCGGCTATTTCAGCCCGGACGTGTTCATCAATCAGATCCCCCGGCTGGCGGCGACCTATAGTATGGAGAACAAGGACGAACTCTATGTTGCCGCCGGTCCCGCTCTCCAATATATCGATGAGGCGACGAAGTCAGCCGTGTTCCGCGTCGGCGGTGATGCGCACATGGTCTATACGAAACATATTTCCAAGCCCTGGCTCTTCAAGGTGATGGCGGATTATACGCAGATCGCCAGTATTTATATGCGGATCCAGGTGAATGGGCTGTTGGTCTACACGTTTTACTAGCAGGATCGTTTCGACGGGATCGTTACTCTCAAGTTCTGTCAGTGAATTCCCGCTGGAGCATGCCGTAGAGTTCCAGGTCGACAAACCGGTCGAACCGGACGTAGTGTTCTCGCATCCGGCCTTCGTAGGTCATCCCCACTTTCTGTAGCACTCGGCCTGATGCAGCGTTGCCCTCGAAATGCGGGCTGTAGATGCGGTGCAGATTCAGTTGCATAAAGCCGTAGCGAAGGACCGCGTGCACGGCCTCGGTAGCGTAGCCCTGATTCCAGTAGGGAACGCCGAGCCAGTAGCCGAGCCGCGCGTGCCGGTGGATCTGGACGATATCCAGGCTGATCGATCCGATGACGGTTGCATTGTCCGCAAGGGTGATGGCGAAGCTGACGGCGGTGCCGTCCTCATGGGCTCGTTTCCAATCCGCGATCCATCGCTCGGCCATGCCGTTTTCGTACGGGTGCGGAAGAAATGTGCCGGTGGCAACCTCTTTTGCCCCCGCGAGGCGCTCTATGTCGGGAGCGTCCGAGAGTTGAAACGGCCGGAGGAGCAGCCGCGCGGTCTTGAAAGAAGGGGCGTCCGGCATGGCGTGATAGGCCTGTTGAGTTAGGAGGGGAAGGCAACCGTGCGGGTGGTTTCCCCTCCGTTGAACTGGCTGAGCGATAGATGATGCTGGAAATACGCTTGGGGAAAGGCGCGTGCCGGCGAGTGGATCAGGAGGCCGGCAGCTAGAATCCCAATTCCTTTTCGAGGTCGGCCTTCTTCTTGTCGAACTTCTTCTGATCCGCCTCGCTCTGTTCCGTGATCGCGCCTTTCATTTTCTCACCGGCCTTCTCCATGGCTCGCTGAGACTCCTCCCCTTTCTTCTTAATCTGGGCCGCAACTTCTTTCCCTTTGGGTGAGCCTGAGAATTCATAGTACATGGAGGCATTCATGTGGGTAAACGTGGGATCGGGGCGCTTCATGATGGTGTCGCCGCGCTGGTCGGCGCGATCCTTCGCTGGCTTGTCGCCCCCCGGCACATACTTCATCCACTCCGCGGCAGCCCTCAGCTTTTGGAGCGAATTCATGGTCGACGTTGCGACATTGGCGGCGCTACCGGACAGGCCTGGTGCGTCTTTCTCCTCGGCTTTCATGAGCCGATCAGCGTTCGCCGATGCGATCTTCGTGAGTTCCTGGCGATAGGCTGGCGGAGAGGCATAGGGCGGTCGTTCGCCGGTTTGGGGATCTCGTAGGCCGTAACGGCCCTGGTCGACGGACCAGGCTGTTTTGAACAACTGCAGATCTTCCGGCTTCATCTGCGCGGCTTTCAACATGACCCGGTTGGCTTCCGGATAGTCCCCGATGGCTTCGTAATAGCGGAATGCCGATGTCTGTCCATCCGATCGAACCGGTTCCGAGGAGTACAAGACCCCCTTCGATTCGGCTGCTTTGGCGAGATCCCGGCCGAGCTTCGGCAGATTCGCCTTCGCCGTGGCCAGGGCACTTTTGTCGTATCGATCGATACAGTCGTTTCCCATGATGGATCGGTAGGCGACGAACAGGGCGGCCGCTTGGCCGGATTGTTCGGCCTTGCGCAGCGCAGCGACCTGGGCTTTGGTCGCTTTCTCTTCATCGTCGCCCAGGCAGGGATCGTCCGCGTAGACGGATGGAGCGGTCAGGGCCAATAGGATGACGGTATAGCCGAAGACTTTGCGCCTGTTCATCGTGCCACTCTCCCTTATCGACCGAAGATGCCCTTCAGCATTTTGTTCACGTCCACGGGGCTCTCACTCTCGGCGGGTTTACTCCGGCTGCTCTCTCTCGCAGGCCGCCTCTCTCTTGGCCGCTCTTCTCCCGCATTCTTCATCATCTCGTCCAGATTGGGCATGCCCCCCTGGCCCATCATGGCGCCCATGTCGTTTTTGGTGTAGCCGGCGGGAATCTCAAAAAGGGCCGGATCCTGTTTCTCGATCTTGAGGTTGGTCAGTTCACTGGCCATGCGGATTTTTTTGTCGCCCTCCTTCGAGAGGAGGTCCATTTTCACCGTGATGCCTTCCCGACTTGTCCAGAAGAATCCACCGAATTTGGTTCCGTCCTTTTTTACCGCGACGATTTTGGATTTCGTCGTCTTGACCCCGTTGATCGGTTCTTCCCCGACGTCCTTCTGTTCGAGAATTTCCATGTCTTCCATGCCGCCCGCGTTCGACTGGGCCAGCGGCGACTCCATATACATGTTGCCGAAGAGCTGCCACATCACGTTCTTATCCCTGCGTATAATCATGATGCTGCCGCCCGCACCGCCCATTTCCGTCCGGTCCTTGTCGGGGGTGTGGTAGACGCGGGATTTCATGCTCATGCCACCGTCCGACTCCATTGTGCTGTCGGCTGAATATTCGGCTCGTGACTCACGGGGCGGTGCGGCGGCGAGGACCGTCGAGGGCACCAACATTCCCATCAACAGCAGAACGGCATAACGCGACGGTGTCATGATT
This sequence comes from Nitrospira sp., assembly GCA_030692565.1. NCBI lineage: Bacteria > Pseudomonadati > Nitrospirota > Nitrospiria > Nitrospirales > Nitrospiraceae > Nitrospira > Nitrospira sp. Next base: position 38,496 of record JAUYAO010000006.1, on the reverse strand, counting down.
CCTCCTCCTTATCAACGTGCAGGATTTCGATGAGCGAAGGCTAGCGAGAATCAGATGATGAGTCAATAGGGGGGAGCAGGAATGATGGGCGAATTATCCGTTTCACCGCCGCGGCGATTCATACCATCTGAGGGGAGCCGGTTCCCGATTAAGCCTGCCGCAATCGTTCCCCGGAAGAAATTGCCGGCTGAGGAGCCGTTCGGTCGTCAGAGTAGGCAATAAATTCATTCCCCGGCGAAGCCATCGGGCAGGGAAGGAGCACAGCGTTCTTCTCTGACCTGTCCGCTGAGAGGGGGCTCTCAAGTTCGCTGGCTTTCCAGCCGATTGGAGAGCTATCAGCGCCGATTAAGTCAGGATCAAGGCTGAGGCTTTGACCTGCGTCGCTCTTGGCTCATGGGATTGCGGGGCTGCCTGGTATTTACGATCGTCGAGTCACCATGAGAATTCTTCATCTAGGAAACGCCTACTTTCAGGAATCGTTCCGGCTGCTCGGTCATGATGTGAAATGGGCCGGGTACCATCGGACTGCCGACATCCCGCTCACGCGCTCGCTTCTCGATGCCAGGAGTCTGCTGACGCAACTGCCGCCCCATTGGTATCCGGACCTGATCGTGCTGGGGGACGAGAGTACTCAGCCGTTGGTGCTGGGACTGGAGACTCTTCCGGTGCCGGTGGTCTGGTATGCAATCGATTCGCACATCCATGCCAATTGGCACATGCATTACGCCGCGGCATTCGATGTGATTCTGGTTGCGCAGAAAGACTGGGTGCCGGCCTATCAGCTTGACGGAGACCGGCAGCATGTCTCCTGGATGCCGCTGTTCTGCCAGGGGTCTCACGATCTTGGATTCGCCAGAGAGATTCCGCTCTCGTTCATCGGTACACTCGATGCCGCCAGAAATCCCGATCGTGTCGACCTGATCCTGCGCCTACAGACTCAGTATCCGATTGTCGTGCAGTCGGGGCCGTACGATGAGATCTTCAACCGATCGATGATGGTCTTGAATCAATCCGTGGCGAACGACGTGAACTTGAGGACGTTCGAGGCCATGGCCTGCGGCGCATTGTTGCTGACGGAGCGTGTGGGGAACGGTTTCAGCGACTTGTTCCAGGACCGGACGCATTGCGCGCTGTATGAGAAGGGAAATGTCGATCACATCATCGAGATCACCGACTATTATCGTGCGCATCCGGCCGAGCGGAAAGCCATCGCCCGGCAGGGATATGAGGCGGTTATGGCGGCCCATACCAGCTTGCATCGGGCGCAAGCACTGCTGGACACGGTGGCCCGGCAGCCGCTCCATGAGTTTGTCGCCAAGCGCCAGATGCGCCAGGCGCCGATTCGCTGGTCTCTGGCGTCGGTGTATGAGAGCGCCGCGCGTACGTATGACCAGGCTGCCGCGCGGGCCGGTGAGGATATCCGAAGGCACCACTTTCTGAAGATCTCAGAGCAGTATGACACTCTTGCCAGGACGATCCGCGGCCAACTCAATCCCTTCGTTGCAGCGTAGCCCCTCCATCAGCCGGTCATGAACGATTCTTGAGGCGGGCCGTCCGCGCCCTCGGGCTCTGCCTGCTATCAGGGAATGGCCTCAGTCGGGCGGGAGTTTCTCAGGGTCGAGTTCAACGAGGAGGTGCTCGCCGTCTCCTATGGATTGGATCCTGAACACCCGTCTGTCTATGCGGATCGTGCCGGCCATCGACCTGTCTTTGATGACGAGGGTGATGTCGGAAGGGGCGGCTGTCTGTACATGGCCTTGAATGACTGTGGTTGAAAGCGCACCCGGAGTCTTTGAATCGACGACCAGTTCGTGACTGGTCTCGCCGGTCAGATCAAGAATGATTCCTGAAGGAACGGGAGCTGCGGGATCACGGAGCGCATCCAGGATCGTTTGGTGTAGGCGGATTTTCTGCTCCCGGATGATCCAGGGTTGACGGGGCGTTTGGCGTTGATCGGGAGACGAGGGCGCAGAGACCAATTCCCAGAGGTGCGTTTCAGAGGAAGGACGGGGAGCCATGCCGAGGGTGCAGAGGAGAAGTGCCGTCAGTCCGACACGAAGAAGGCCGCGACAGGTGATTCGATTACGCACGAAGCAGACTCCTTCTCATATGGCTACGGGCTGATGATCCGGAAATTGGCGGGGGCCGGGGGAGCGGTCGTATCGCCGCTGTTGCGGAAATTCGCCACGGTGCTCAAGGCATTGGTAAAGGCTCTGGCGTTGTCCGCCGAGGTGGCAGGGCTCGTGTTGTGGTCTACGCCGGTGACCCAGCTTCCTTGATAGCTGACATTGGGGTTTGAGAAATGATTGATACGCGGACAGGAGGGACTGCAGGGATAGGCCATGATCGTCCGAAACTTGCCTGCTTCTTTGTGCCCGAAGGAGTAGGGGTAGGCGCCGGTCCCTCCCTCGGCCCGATCATGCATAGACCCCATATTGTGGCCGAGCTCATGGGCGAGAGTGTAGCCGGAGATGCAGGCATCTTCGACCACACTGAACGCCGAACTTGCAAAGCTGGGGCTGACAGAACTCATGACGTAGGCGACTCCGCAGGCATCTCCGATGTTGTCTGCAATCAGCGTGACCAGATCCGCCTTGTGGGTGTTCCGCAGCGTATGCACGTCATCCAGGAATCCATCCGTCGCATTTCGCAGGCGACTCAAATCCGTGTTGTAGTTGCCGGATTCGGGATACGCGATTTCGGCGGTATGGACGAGCCGGAATTGGGTGTTGATCTGACTGTTGGTGAAGGCGGTGTTCGCCAGAGAAATGCCGAGGGCAATCAGGGCTTCAATGCCGTTTTGTCCACCATTCGCGTTCTTCGCGGTTGTGGTGTAGACCGCCAGGAGATCGATCAATGTGCTGCTATCTGCGGCTGCGGCGAAGGGAAGTATGGGCGCGGCCAGGCCGGTAGCCACATCTCCCGCTGCCGATTCGTCAGGACTCACGGGGACCGGATGGTGGTCGCTAGGAAGCAACTCGCTGTCGATTTCTGTCACGTCATGGGTGCCGTCAGCGCTGGGCTTGATCTCATAGATTGTGCGCCCCTTTCGGATCGTTCCCGCGACAGCCGCGCCCTTCATGACAAGCGTGACATCGCTGTCCTGATCCTGCTTCAACCGTCCCGTCCATGTTTGGTGGTGGAGCGTTCGTTGCGGGTCGCTTCCCGGGCTGAGATCGGCTAGTTGTGTGCCGGCGGAAAAAAGGTCGATCGTGAATTCGGTGTGTTGTGCCGGACTGATTGGATTGAGGGCACGGAGCGCGTCTGCGGTGATGTTGACGGAACGCTGATCCCGAACCCAGCGTCCCCTGGCTTTGCGCGGGGTGCTTGCCTGGGCCAACGGTGCGGACCGCTGCGGAGGGGCCGTTGTGAATAGCGGGGTCGGGGCCAGAGCCGGAATCGATCCGTCGCTTTCTGCGAGACCCGTTGTTCCAAGCGCGGCGGTGAAAAAGAGAAGGCCTGACAAGAGAAGTCCGCACAGACGACGGACTTGTGTGGGGACCAGTGTCGACTGTGCGGGGGCCATACGGTGATCCTCTTGCAACGATGAGGTTGGGGAAGGGTGCCTTATTTGTCGAGGCGATGCAATATGGGCGTCCGTCAGTTGCCGGCCTGGTACACCGCAAGGGATATGCCTGAGAGGACTGAATCAGTTCACCTTGAAGCCTTTGGAATTGCGGTGAAGCGGGGGAGGGCCGGGGCGATCACTGTACAAAAGAGGGCTCTGCTGGTGGCCGGGACAATCAGTGATGACGGAGCCGGGAGAACATCGCCGGGTCGGGATGGTCCCCAACTAGCAGGCAGAAGTGCGCTATGCCGGGAGGAATTCTCGCTGGCTGAGAGTGGCACCCTCGGCACCGTCCTTGCCTCTTGTTTGGCGAGGCGGTAAATTGAGATCGTGAGCAGTCGACTGAACGAGGGAGTCAGCCAGTGGTACGAGCATCGTTCGGATTGGGATTGGTGATAGTGGCGGCTGTCGGAGCAGTCCTTGGTGGGTGTACCGGCGGGGGAGGGGGCGACAGTGCGCCTCCGGCCGCGCAAGCTCCTGCCGCCACGGCGTCGTTGACGTTTCAATGGGATCCGGTCGCCGCATCGGACCTGGCCGGGTATAAGATTTATCGATCGACAACCGCTGGGACCTACGGAAATCCGATTGCCACCTTGCCTGCTTCCACCACGACCTATCAGATGACGAATCTGACGAAGGGTGCGACCTACTTCTTTGCGGTGTCGGCCTACGATACCAACGGGAATGAAAGCCCCTTCTCCAATGAGCAAAGCCGAACGATTCCATAGATCCTCACCTCGTCGCGCCTCTCCGGTTCCTGCTGATGGGGGGCTCACGCGCGCTGTCTAATCGGCAATAGACCGGTCTCGGCTTAGCAGGCTCTGCGACCGGCGATGTTCTGCCGGCGAGATGCTGTGCTAGTTGGGTGGTGTCGGCCGGAGAATTCGAAAGCGCACCTCGTCGGCCTGTGTATAGGCGGAGGTGCGTTCACCGGCGAATAATCCACAGCGATAGAGCCCTGGCGTCCAGCCGGTCCTAGGAGCCGGGAGGCGGAAGTAGCCGGACTGGTCATTCATGGCCATCATGACCTGGTCTTGTGCGACGGGCGGCGCGTCGCCGGTGACTTCAGCGATCTCCAGAAAACAGTGAGCGGAGAGCGGGATGGCATCGTACGACGCCGATACGAGTCCGAACACCAGGTAGATCTCGGGTTGTGTGGAGGGGAAGGTGTCATTCGGATTGAGCGGAATGAATTCGTGCGCGCCGGTCGGGAAATCGTCACGGATGACCTTGCCGGCCGATATGACAAAGCGAAACCAGCTGAAATCGGCGTCCCGGCCCATCAGTGAGGCCTGCGGATCTAACGCCTTCTGCGGTGTGAGCCGTTCCAGAGCTTTTTCAAACAGGGCTTCTTCCGCCAGCGCCGTGGACGGGGATTTTTCTCGGGGCGGGGCGGCAGCCGCCGCCGCTTCCGCTGCTTTCATCTGGGCTAATTCAGGGACATGCGGACGGATCTTGTCGAGCCACCGGGCCAGTTTGTCCTTTGCGAGCACGCGTGTGCCGGCGGGCAGTTGGACATCTTTGTTGTTTTGTTCAAACTCCACGGCGGTGTCATAGAGCGTTTGAAAATGCACGAACGCGTCTTCCCACTGCTCGAGTTCCACGAGGCAGACTCCCATGCGAAACACCGTATCGGCGTAGTCGTCCTCGCTGGGATTCATGTTGAGTACATTGCCGAAGATGGCCAGCGCCTCTTTGCATCGCCCGAGCTGCATGAGGGTCAGTCCTAATTGATGGGTGGCCAGCGTGTCTCTGGGGTTGAGCGTCATGATTCGCCGGTAGATCGGCTCGGCTTCCTGATAGCGACCGGCTGAGAAGAGTCTCCAGGCATCGGCGCGAATCGCGGCCCATTCTTTCAGTTGTTTCTCGGTCGCATCCGGCGTGAGCGCGGGGGTAAAGCGGCGGCCCCGCTCCATCGACTCGTAATGCTGCGCGAGTTGGTTCTTGGCCGGGAGCTCCAGCGGAGAGCCCGGGGGCACTTTGTTGAGGACGTACTGCACGTCGGCATCGGCCCCGCGATAGTCCAGAATGTCGAAGCGCGCCCGGGCCATCGCCAGTCTCCAGCCAAGGAGCTCTGGCGCGAGCGCCACGGCTTTCTGATAGGACATCAGGGAGTCTTCCAGACGGTCGAGCTTACGGAGCTCCTGAGCGAGGCGCAGATGCACGAGTGGATTCTGGGGGTCGATGTTTTCAATGCGCTGCAGCTCAGCCAGCGATTCCTCCGCCTGCCCCCAGCGCATCAACACACTCCATTTAGCCCAGCGGACATCCAGGGCGGTCGGTTGTTGGGCGAGGGCGGTTTCGTAGGCCTGCACCGCTTCCTGAGGGCCACGGGCGGCGGCGAGGATGTCCCCGCGCAATTTATGGAGCGTGAGAGCCCGAGGGTGGTGATGAATCCCTTCTTCGATCAAATCGAGTGCCGGTACAATGGCGCCGCTTTCCCACACGGCCTTGGCCTGTTCCGCCAAGCGCTCAGGGGACACGTGCTGTGGATCCTGTGCCCATGCGGCAGTGGTTGTCGCGAGGATCGCCGTGAGCCAGACGATCCGAAGTACGATCCCGTATCGGCAACGGAGTACGGGGATGGTCTGAGGCCTGTGCAATACGACAGCGCTGTTTCCGAACATCCTGCTCCTCTAAGCTGGAGGTCGATGGTTCAAGATACACCGGGATTCTGAAATTCACCACTCCGGGCTATCGGGATGAGCCGGCCTGGCGTATGAGAGACCGTCATATTGAAAGGGATTCACTTTCCTTGGCGAGGTCGCTCCGCAACAGTGCCCTGGTCCGACTTGACTCAAAAACCGAGAGCGGGTAGCGGGAAGAATGACACGCACCGTTTGACGCTGGTTCCCAGTTTGATAAGCTGGTCACGGGTGAGGCGACGGTTTCTTATGAGAAGCGTGAGGCGTTTGTTGAGACCGTCGAATGCGTGCTTGGCTGAGGGAAATGATGTGCTCCGGCGAGATGCCGATGACCGGGCCGATTCAGGGGAGGGCTGGCAATGATTCTGGTTACTGGCGGTGCGGGTTACATTGGTTCTCACACCTGTGTGGAGTTGCTGCAAGCCGGATTTGAGGTCACTGTTTTCGATAATTTCAGCAACAGCCACCCTGAAGCGTTGGCGCGCGTGCAGCGCATCACCGGAAAGCCTGTCCCGCTGGTCCGCGGCGACTGCCGCGATCGTGCCGCTCTGGTTGCCGCGTTGCGCACGAGCAAGGCCACAGCGGTGATTCACTTTGCCGGGCTGAAGGCCGTGGGCGAGTCGGTGGAACAGCCGCTGTCCTACTATGATAACAATGTGGTCGGTACATTACGCCTGTTGGAAGCGATGAGTGAGTGCGGGGTAAAGCAATTGGTGTTCAGCTCGTCGGCCACCGTGTACGGCGACCCGCAACGGTTACCCTTGACGGAGGATCATCCTCTCTCGGCGACCAATCCGTATGGCCGCTCAAAGTTGATGGTAGAGGAAATCTTGCGCGACTTGCAGCGGAGCGATCAATCCTGGCGGCTCTGCATTCTGCGGTACTTCAACCCGGTGGGCGCCCATGCCAGCGGGTTGATCGGAGAAGATCCCCGTGGTGTACCGAATAACTTGCTTCCTTTTGTGGCGCAGGTCGCTGTGGGGCGTCGGGCGAGTCTCAATGTCTGGGGCGGCGACTATCCCACTCCGGACGGAACGGGTGTTCGAGACTACATTCATGTGGTGGATTTGGCTCTCGGGCATCTCAAGGCGTTGCAGGCGCTGGAGCGGTCCAAGCAGATGAAGGAGTGCTTGACGGTGAATTTGGGAACGGGGAACGGGTATAGCGTGTTGGAAATCGTGCGGGCGTTTGAGCGAGCCAGCGGAAAGCCGGTTCCATATCAGGTCGCGTCCCGGCGTCCCGGCGACATTGCCTCCTGCTATGCCGATCCGAAGCAGGCGCTGGCGCAATTGGGCTGGCGCGCCGAACGGGGATTGGATGTAATGTGCGCCGATGCCTGGCGTTGGCAGAGTACGAATCCGAAGGGGTATGCCGCCTGATGATCTTTCCGGCCCGTCTTTCCATGAACAGGTTTTCTTCCTCTTCCGGTCGGGTTGCCTAGAAAAGTAGTGATGGTCTTCGGGGCGGCCGTGGTAGACTGCGTCCCAATTGTCATCTTCTGATCGGTCACTCACGTTCCACATGTTCGACCTCATTCTCTATCAGCCTGAAATTCCCCCCAACACGGGTAATATCATCCGCCTGTGTGCGAACACGGGCGTTCGCTTGCATTTGGTGAAGCCGCTCGGTTTTTCGCTGGAGGACAAGCAGCTATTGCGCGCCGGGCTGGACTATCACGAGTTTGCCACGATCACCGTGCACGAGAGCTGGGCGGATTGTGCGGAGAAGTTTACGCATCGCCGAATCTTTGCGGCCTCGACGAAAGGGACGCGCCGCTATGACCTGAATGTCTATGCGTCGGGGGATGTCTTTCTCTTCGGCCCTGAAACCCGGGGGTTGCCGGTCGAACTTATCGAGGCGGTCCCTGAGGCTCAGCGTATTCGCGTGCCGATGAGGCCCGAGAGCCGCAGTTTGAATCTCTCGAACGCGGTGTCGGTGGTGCTCTATGAAGCCTTGCGGCAGACGGGATTCGAGGGGTGTCGATAGTCAGGGCGAGGGTGTCTGTCAGACGTCGTTGTCGGCCAGGTAGCGCCCGAGCCCTTCCTGCTCAGCGTAGTAATAGGCATAGTGCAGTGTCGCGAGGTTGGCGACGCGCTCTTCCGCCTCGTCTCGATGCTCCGCATAAATAATCTGCAGCCCAAAGCGCGCGGTCAGCGCATCCAGAAAATCGAGCAAGCCGTTCTTGTGATACTGGCCGAGGCGTCCGCTGGCGAGGCGCTGAAAAAGCGCGCCTTCAATCACCAGGAAACGATGAGGGATCGTGAGGAGCGGTTCCAGCTCGCGCATGAATCGCTGCCGGTTTTCCGAGGGGTTGGAGAAAATCGTATTGAGTTCCTCCGCGCGCTTCCGTTCGACACGAAAGATGTCCGGCGCTTCGGCAATGGCGTAGTCGCCGGCTTGGAGGGTTTGGCGGCTGGTGCCGGCAATTCTGCTTAGGCCGGAGAAGATGTAGGGCATGTGTTCGCGGGTGTCGACGAGGATGTGAATGGCCGGCACCGCGATTTTGGGCTGATTCTTTCGAGACAGCATGATCGGAAGGTGCGGTCCGCGTTGTTCGCTGCGCGATCGGGGCGGCGGCGTTTGCGGGTGCACAGAGGTCGGCGCGCGCGGTGGGGGAGTCGGGGAGGCGGTGGTGTGCGGGCGTACGGGCGTGGAACTGGTCGTGGCGTCGTAGCGCTGGCGAGAGGTCGGGTCGTTGAGCGTTTGATACGCCTGATTGATTAAGGTCGTGCGGGCTTCGGCTTTGCGCTGCAGGACCGGCGCATGGGTGAATCGATCCGGATGCCAGACTTGGAGTTGTTCGTGCCAGGCCTTTTTAATGTCTTCGCTGGTGGCCGTCGGCGATAGTTCGAGCACTTGATAGTACGTGAGCATGCGATTCCCCTGACAGGTTCTCTTTTGGGCGAGTGTAGCGGAGTTAGGGCGTAGAGATCTACCGTGTAAGCGGTACTCAGGGCCTGCTGGAGGGGGAGTCTGTGGGGGGCTGATCGCTGATCAGAGGGCCTGCCTGATAAGTTGCCGCGAGGGAAGGCATCTGATAGATTCGCGCCCGGCAGGATGCTGAAAAAGTCCGCCAGCGGGGTTCTCGCTTCACTCAGAGGCTCACCGTATACAAGAGTCGACTTGAGGCGAAGGGCCTATCCGCTCGCATGTGATAGAAGCGAGCGGGTCAAGCGAAGCTTGGTATGTACCTCCTCGGCTCTTCACTCGCTGCGGCCTTGCTGAACGGACTTTTTGAGCATCCTGCTATACACTCGATTTTTCATCCACCATCAGACAGAGGAACGCGCGCGTGATTGGGGCCTGAGGGGCTTCTCAATCAGACCGCTTCCGGAAAGCGCCGGCGTACATTTCTATGGCTTCTTCACCCAAGGTCGTTGTGTCGGATTCAGCTCAGGAAAAGATTGTTCGCCTCATTGCGACAGAGCTCAGCGTCGGCGCCCATCAGGTGGCCGCAGCGGTGGCATTGCTTGATGAAGGTTCGACTGTGCCGTTCGTGGCGCGTTATCGGAAAGAAGCCACGGGAAATTTAGACGACACACATCTCCGCACGCTGGAAGAACGGTTGCGCTATCTGCGCGAGTTGGAAGAGCGGCGGGCGACGATTCTGGCGTCGATCGAGGAGCAGGGGAAGCTGACACAGGACTTGCGGGGGACGATCGAATCGGCGGCGACCAAACAGACGCTCGAAGATTTATATCTGCCGTACAAGCCCAAGCGGCGCACACGCGCGCAGATCGCCCGCGAGGCTGGGTTGGAGCCGTTGGCCGATGCGTTGCTCGCAAATCCCATGCTGGATCCCGAACAGGAAGCCGTCAAGTACGTGATCGTCAAGCCGGCTAGCGACGGGGTTGAGGCGATCAATGTCCCCGATGCGAAGGCGGCGCGCGAAGGGGCCCGTGACATTCTGGTCGAGCGCTTTGCGGAGACCGCCGAGTTGCTGGCGGCGCTTCGGACGAGGCTCTGGGAGCAGGGCTACGTCACCTCGACCGTGGTGAAGGGGAAAGAGACGGCGGAGGAAGAAAAATTTCGCGACTACTATGCCTACTCCGAGACAATCCGCACGATTCCATCCCATCGTGCGCTCGCCCTGTTTCGCGGCTGGGGGTTAGGCGTCTTGAAGGTTGAGCTGGGGCTCAGTGAGCAGCTGGAGGCGATGGTGCCGCATCCCTGTGCCGCGATGATCGCGGGGCATGTCGGGATCGCGGATCGCGGCCGGCCCGCCGACAAGTGGCTGGCCGATGTCTGTCGCTGGACCTGGCGCGTGAAAATTCATCTGCATCTCAGTACGGAATTATTGTTGCAGCTGCGTGAAGCGGCGGAAGCGGAAGCGATCAGAATCTTCGGCCGCAACTTGCATGAACTGCTGTTGGCGGCGCCCGCCGGTCCGAAGGCCGTGCTGGGTCTCGATCCAGGGCTTCGGACCGGTTGCAAGGTGGCGGTCGTCGATGCCACAGGCAAGCTGCTGGAAACGGCGACGATCTATCCGCACCAGCCGCGCAATGAGTGGCAAGAGTCGTTGGCGACGCTGGGGCGATTGGTGCTGCAGCACGGAGTGGAGCTGATATCGATCGGGAACGGCACGGCCAGCCGCGAGTCCGATAAGCTGGCGACGGAGTTGGTGAAGCTGATTGCGACGAAGAAGCCGGAGCAGAAACTGGCGAAGATTGTCGTCAGTGAAGCCGGGGCCTCGGTCTATTCTGCGTCGGCGTTTGCCGCGGCCGAGTTTCCTGCGTTGGATGTAAGTTTGCGGGGTGCCGTCTCCATTGCCCGTCGTCTGCAAGATCCGCTGGCCGAATTGGTGAAGATTGAGCCGAAAGCGATCGGCGTCGGTCAGTATCAGCATGATGTCAATCAGCACTTGCTGGCGCGCTCGCTCGATGCGACGGTGGAAGATTGCGTGAACGCCGTCGGAGTCGACGTCAATACCGCGTCGGTTCCGCTTCTGGCGCGGGTGTCCGGTCTGAATCAGCTGTTGGCAAAGCATATCGTCGAATACCGCGATGCCAATGGGCCGTTCCGGAACCGCATCACGATGCGCAAGGTGCCTCGGTTGGGCGAGAAGACGTTTGAGCAAGCAGCCGGATTCTTGCGGATCAACGACGGCGACAATCCCTTGGATCGCTCGTCGGTCCATCCGGAGGCCTATCCGGTGGTCGAGCGCATTCTCGCGCGTGTCGGCAAAGGCATTACGGAGGTCATGGGGCAGCCGGCGTTGTTGAAAGGGTTGTCGCCGGCTGAATTTACCGATGAGAAGTTCGGCGTGCCGACCGTGCGCGATATCCTGACGGAGCTGGAAAAGCCCGGTCGCGATCCGCGCCCGGAGTTCAAGACGGCCACATTCCAAGAAGGCGTCGAGTCTTTGACCGACTTGCATCCGGGTATGGTGCTCGAAGGCGTCGTGACGAACGTGGCGGCGTTTGGGGCCTTCGTCGATGTCGGTGTCCATCAGGACGGGCTTGTGCATGTGTCGGCGCTGGCCAACACGTTCGTCAAGGATCCGCATGAGGTGGTGAAGCCGGGTCAAATCGTCAAGGTGAAGGTGATGGAGGTTGACGTGAAGCGTCAGCGCATCTCCTTGACGATGCGTCTCGATGACGCGCCAGGGAGTGCGGCTTCTTCGCGTCCGTCATCGGGCGAGGCCGGTGCGGGCGTGCCGCCCGAGTCGCAGGGGCGGCGCCAGCCAATGGCTCAACGTCCTGTGGATCGGCAGCCACCGCCCGGTGGGACGATGGCCATGGCATTAGCCTTAGCGCGCGCCAAGCAGAAGTCGTCATAGTCTGATTGTCCGGAATCGGCCGTCGATCGAAGTGGAGACGGCCGTGGCGGGGGCCTGTCAGCACGGTGGCAGGTCCCCCCATCGGTTGCTTTCAAGTAGAAACTGCGTATTGCTCCGTTGTGTTCTCATTGCAAGCCTCTCCTCACGGTCGATCTTTCCTACTCATCGGCTCGTAGCGTTGCCGCAGGGGTGAGGTTCAGAAGCGATCCGGGCTCGTCATGGTGTTGGGCAGGATTGCCGCGCCTCCTCTTCACGTAAGGTTCATTTCCATCATCGATCAAGTAGCAGGGCTGCGGCGGCAGGCCGTGCGATTCGTTTCATGTCCCCACATAAGAGGGGGGATTGACGCACGGTAGGACTCCTTGCTATATAATCAGGAGTCCTTAATAGTAGGCAAGTGTTATTGGAAAGGAGCTAGGGATGGATACGGTGAAGGTGTTCGATACGTGGGTGGAGGTGCCGGGAAAGACCCTGCACTTTGACGTTATGACGGGGGATCAGGCGACGGCTCTCAGATTGGCGAATGAGTATGTGGCGGCCCAGGGGTATGCGGCGGTTGCGGTCACGGCGGAGGAGTGCCGGTTCTGCCACCAGGAGCCCTTGGTCATGTTTACGGAGCATCAGCAGAAGGAGTTCCGGCAAACCGGCGGATTCATTGTGTCCTTATCTGCGTAAAGGAGCGTCCAATGGGGAAACGCCTTCCGATGCACGGTGAAAAGACCATAGTTGATCATATTACGGCGGGCCTGACCAAAGTCGCCGCTGCATTGCGAAGCCAGGCTTGGGAGGGTGGCACGGCGCGTAAGCTCACTCCGACACAGGGGCAAATCCTGGTCCTCTTGGAGGAACGGGACGGCCAATCAGTTCGGCTGAACGACGTGGCGTCCGCACTGTGCCTGTCGGCGGCGACAGCGAGCGATGCCGTCATCACGCTTGTCGAGAAGCAGTTGGTCAAGAAAGAACGTTTGGCGGAAGACCAGCGGGCGCTCGTGCTGACGCTCACGGCAGCGGGGCGACGCGAAGTCCGCGAGACAAGGGGATGGACTGAGGTCGTCGATGCCGGCGTCAAAAGTCTCACGCCGGACGAGCAGGCGATATTCCTGCGAGGGCTCACCAAGGTGATTCATTCGCTGCAGGGCCAGGGGGTGATTTCGGTCGCGAGGATGTGCGCAGGGTGCGCCTATTTTCAACCCTATGTCCATGCCGATGCCGCCAGGCCGCACCATTGCGGACTGGTGAATAAGCCGATGGGCGAGGGGCAATTGCGGATCGATTGTCCTGACTTTGTTCCAGGGCGAGAAGCCGATCAACTGCGTCGGTGGCAGGCGTTCGTGAGTGGTGGGGAGGGGCGGTAAGCCCTATTTATTAATCAATACTGGAGGTGTGCGATGAAGATGCAGAGTGTGATGAGTATGGCGGTCTTGAGTGTGGTGCTGATGGCGGGGGCGGTCTGCGCGGGGAACCCAGCTCAAGGCAAGTCGCTCTATGACCGGTTGGGGGGCAAGGGCGCGATCACGGCGGTGGTCGAGACGTTTGTGGGGAATGTCGGAGGCGATAAGCGGATCAACGGATATTTCACGAGTACGGATCTCACGAAGCTCAAGATGCATCTCGTCAATCAGATCTGCGAAGCGAGCGGCGGGCCTTGCAAGTACAGCGGTCGCACGATGACGCAGACGCATGCCGGCATGGGTGTGACCGATGCGGCCTTCGGTGCGCTGGTGGAAGATCTGGTGGCCGCGCTGGATCACCACAAGGTCGGCAAGACGGAGAAAGATGAATTGCTGGGCGTCCTCGGCCCGATGAAGAGCGATATCGTCGAAAAGAAGTAATGCCTCAAGGTGCGGGAGATCACCGCGAGATCTCCTGCACCTGAGTGCTTCGTAATGTTGTTGCGTGCGTCAAAGTTCATGGTCTCAATCAAACGATAGTCAGCGCGAGCACAATCCTAAGATACAAACACAGGGAGGCAGACGATGAGCAGCAGACCGGCGATTCCCGGATACACATATGGCACGGCAGCCTTGCCGCGCGCATCGATCTCGTTGGAGGAATTTGAGTTGTTGAAGAAAACGGTACTGTTTACGGATGAGGATGTGAAAGCGCTGCAACAGTCGAAAGCTGTGGTGCAGGGAGAGGTAGAAGCCATCCTCGACGTATGGTACGGCTTTGTCGGATCGAATCCTCACTTGGTGCAGACGTTTACCCGGGTGTCGGATGGCCAGCCGGATACGGACTACTTAGGAGCTGTGCGAAAGCGATTTGGTCAGTGGATTCTGGATACGGCCGGCGCTCAATATGACCAGGCTTGGCTGGACTATCAGTTCGAGATCGGCCGCCGCCATCACCGTATCGGCAAAAATGCGACGGACAAGGTCGCCGCTGTTCCGCACATTCCCTTTCGGTATATTCCGGCATTGCTGTATCCCGTGACGGCCACACTTCGGCCCTTTCTGGCCAAACAGGGGCATAGTCAGGCCGAGGTGGACGCGATGCATCAAGCGTGGATCAAGTCCGTGCTGTTGCAGGTGATTCTCTGGAGTCATCCCTATGTGAAAGAAGGCGACTACTAGTCGTGTGAGTGTGTCGAGAGATTTCCTTTCCGAATAGCGCCGAAGTTGTGAGGGGGGCGCTATTCGGCTGGGTTCTATAGTGTTTAGGCGATAGGAGGCAATTGTGCAGGTTGAGAAGGGGGCAGAGAGTTGGTCCGTTCGTGAGCTGTGGCGGTATCCCGTGAAGTCGATGTTGGGAGAGCCGTTGGTAACGGCCACTGTGACGGAACGAGGACTGCAGGGCGACCGCCAGTATGCGTTGATCGACGTAGAGACGGGTCATGTGGTAAGTGCGAAGAATCCCCGCCGATGGCCCTCCCTGTTTACGTTTCAGGCTCGTTGTATTGCTGGATCCTCAATGAGTGTAGAGATCACGTTTCCGGATGGACAGGTCATGACGGAATCCATGCGAGATGTGGACGTCGTCCTGTCTGAGCGGCTCGGACGAAAGGTCAGGCTCACGAGTGTGCCGCCGGCGCAGCCGGTGCTGGAGCAATATGCGCCTAACCTGGAGGGCTTGTCCGAACGGGACAGCGAGACGACGGTAAAGATTCCTCCGACGACTTTCTTCGATGAGGCACCGGTTCATCTCTTGACGACGGCGACGCTCCACGCGTTGCAGTCGCACTGTCCGGATGGGCGTTTTGACGCACGGCGATTTCGCCCCAATGTGGTCATTGATACAGGGGCATCGCCCCCTATGTTTCTAGAGAACGATTGGAAAGGGCGAATGGTAACGATTGGCTCTCACGTTCGTTTGGCGGTGACCAGCTTCTGTGCGCGATGTGTCATGACGACTTTGCCGCAACAGGGCTTGCCTCAGGACTTGGCGATACTGCGGACGGCGGTTCAGCATAACCACGGCAACGTGGGTGTCTTAGCAACAGTCGTGACACCTGGGGCGGTGCGTGCGGGGGATGTCGTTCGCCTAGAGGAGTAAGATTGTAGCGGTCTGACTATGGTGGGCCAAGTTTAGCCTGATATCTGAAGGTAGTTGCTGGAAAATGGGATTGCGTCCTAGCGTTACGGTCAGGTAATGGGTTTCGTCCTGAAGAAATCTCCGCCTTTGACGAACTCGTCGTCGCTGCCCCAGGCGATGTGTTTGTCCAGGCGCTTCATGAGCGGCACGTGTTTGGAACAATGGACATAGGCTTCTTCGACGTTCACCAGAATCCAGGCTTCCGGTCGACGGCCGCCTTTGACCTGCATGGATTCGAGAATGCTTGGGGGGAGATGCGGCATGCTTTCCATCTCGCCCGGAGTCAGGACGTGAGCCTTGCCGTTGACGTGCAGGCCCATCGTGGTCAGATAGTAATCGAGAAAGATTATGCCGATGTGGGGGTTCTCTAAAATGTTGCCCACACTGGCCAGCACGCCGTTGCCTCGATATTCCGGATAGACGAGCGTCTTTTCGTCCAGCACGGCGACGAATCCCCTGGTGCCGGCGCGAAAGGAGCAGTCACATGCGCCGCTGGCGCTGGCCGTGGCAATGAAGGCCATTTCCTGCCGTGCAACGAACTGCTGCATCGGACCATTCAAATGATCCAGGACTTGATTGGCCTGAAAGGCCGCCGCTCGACTTGCCGTGCCGAACTGCTCTTGCGCCTGCTGTTCTCCTGAGACGTCCGGCCGGTTCATAGGCGAGGCTCCTTGCCCGAAGGGCATGACACGGTGAGGTGTGGCCCATTTTCTAATAGATAGGGGGCCATTGTCGAATCGAGTCGTAAGGTGTCCGATCTGTCAGCGGTGAGGGCGGAGTCCGGAGATGGTCGACGCGTGTATTCTTGACGTGCGTGCTTTGGCGGGGGAAGCCTCTTTCCGTATTGACAGGGCGTACCCCGTGTCTGAGGCGAGAGAGCGATCAGTCCTGGCGAGGGGCCGAGTTAGCTGATGGGCCGGCGGATCTCGATGAGGAGATCCCGGAGCAGAGATTCGTCGTGCGTGTCGATCGAGGTGAACTTGAGACCGTAGGTATTGTCTTCAGTCCAGCGGACGACCGCGGCTTCGACCGGAATGGGCGGGCGTTCAACGGAGATCTGCAGAATCAGGTGATATTCCTGACCAAGGGCGAGCGGGGTGTCGCTGAGAAGACGGCATCCTCCGAGTGAAAGATCGATCAGGGCGCCTTCACCTTCGACATCGTCCAGGAGTTGGGCCGGCACGATAAGCTGTCTGAAGGAAAAAAGCGCGCTCGACGGCGTGACAATGCGCTGATGTTTCCGCAGGTCGATGATGCGCTTAGACGGTCCGGTTGGCTGAGACATCGGTGCTCCCAAACTCACTGGCATCATAAGAAACGATCGGCTGGTTGCCAAGGGAATTGATGTTTTGGCTTGCTCCGCGGCCAGGGTGGCGTGATGGGGAGCATGTTGAGCGAATGTGTTCGAGCGGCGAGCGTCGCCGGGAATAGCGGGAGTCGCTAGTTGGTGATAGAGAACTTCTTGAGCTTGGTCAGCAGCGTTTTGTAATCGATGTCCAGGGTCTTGGCGGCCGCGGTTTTGTTCCCCTCGCTCGCGTCGAGCACGCGCAGGATGTGTCGCCGCTCGATTTCGTCCAACGTCAGTTCTGTGGGATCGTCTGTCCGGGGAGCGCCTGAGGACTTCGGCAGCACGTGCTCGACCTCAGCGTGGGTGATGGGTCCGGTTCCAGTGCTCATCAAGATCATCCGTTCGATCACATTTCTCAGCTCACGCACGTTGCCGGGCCACGCATAGGCGGTTAGCCGTTGTAAGGCGGCTGGGGCAACCGTTCGTTTGGTGGCTCCAGGGATCCGGAGCGTCTGAAGAATGTGATCGATCAGCGCAGGCAGATCCTCGGTTCGTTCACGTAACGGCGGGACGCGGAGCGTCACGGTATTGATGCGATAGAGGAGGTCGTCGCGGAAGCGGCCTTGATGGACGAGTTCTTGAATATCCTGATTCGTGGCTCCGACGATACGCACATCCGCTTGACGTGTTCGGGTACTGCCGACCGGGCGATACTCGTTGCGATCGAGAAAGCGAAGCAGACTGACCTGCATCGGTCCCGGCATCTCGCCGAGTTCATCCAGAAAGAGGGTGCCGCCTTCTGCCGCGGCGATCAGGCCGATCTTGGCGCCGGTGGCGCCGGTGAAGGCTCCCTTTTCATGGCCGAACAGTTCGCTTTCCAGTAACTCGCGGCTGACAGCGCCACAGTTGATGGCCAGGAACGGGCCGTTGGCTCGCCGGCTCAGCTCGTGGAGCAGCCGGGCGACGACTTCCTTGCCGGAACCGGTTTCCCCCTGAATGAGGACCGGCGCGTTGGAAGGCGCGACTTGCGCGATCTGAGTTTTGAGGATGTGCCAGGCTTTGCTGGGGCCTTCCACGATCACGTCACGGGTGAAGCCGCCATGGCGGGCCGCCAGGTTCTCTTTTCTTAGCGCGCGGACGGTCTTGAGCTTGCTCAGCGCCGCTTTCACCACGCCGGCGTCAAAGGGGGTCTCTTTCACGAGGAAATCCCAGGCGCCGTGCTTGATCGCCTCGACCGCATCTTTCACATCACCGTGGCCGGTCAGCATGAGGACGTCGACATCGGGCTGATGCTCGGCGATCCACTTCAGCACCGCCCGCCCGTCCAAGCCGGGCATCCGCAGATCCGTAATGACGCAATCGAACGGCGCAGCGTGCAGCGCGTCGATGCCAGCCTGGCCGTGTTTCACGGCCGTGACCTGGCAGCCTTCCTCACGCAGGGCCTGTTCGAGCACCAGACGGACATATTCCTCATCGTCGATGATCAGCGTGCGCATCAGTGGACCTGGCTGGGAAACGCGATGAAGAAGGTGCTGCCTTGACCGGGAACGGAGTCCGCCCAGACCCTCCCGCCGTGCTTCTCCATCACTAGTTTCACGATGGCGAGGCCGACGCCGGTGCCTTCGTATTCGCCGGGACTGTGGAGCCGCTCGAAGAGGCCGAAAATCTTGTCGGCCTGGCCGGCATCGAAGCCGATTCCGTTGTCGCGAATCCAGAGAATATGTTCGGTCGCCGTTTGTTGTCCGCCGATGGCGATGGCCGGCGCCGCGGCGTGGCGGGAAAACTTCAGCGCGTTGTCCAGGAGATTGGTCAAGGCCTGGCGCACACTGACCGGTTCGCCATAGAGATCAGAGTAGGGCAGATTGACGGTGATCTTCGCTTTGCTTCCCGCGAGGAGCTGGTGGCGATCGACCAGCAGGCTCGAGATCGTCTCCATGACATTGAAGCGAAGGCGGGGCAGATTCTGTTGTTCCAACCGCGAGTACTTCAACAGGGCGTCGATCATATGAGTGAGGCGGAGGGCAGAGGCGCGGATAATGCCGATGTGATGCCGGAGTTGCGCGTCGTTCGAATCGGCGAACTGCTTTTCCAGTAGAGATGAAAACCCTTCGATCTCCCGTAAGGGGCCTTTGAGGTCGTGGGCGATGGAATAGGTGAAGGCTTCCAGCTCTTTGGTCTTTCGTATCAACGCCGTACTGTGATCCCGCAGACTCGTCAGCATCGTGGTGAGCGAACCGGCGAGCGCGCCGACTTCGTCGCGGCTGGGCCAGGGCTCGAATTGCGCGCCAAGGTCGTGGTGGGCGACACGATCGGCGGTCGCCGCCAGTCGCCTGAGCGGATTCGCCACTTGCCGCTTCATGATCGCATAGACGGTCACGATCAGCAGTCCGAGGACGCCGAGGATTCCAACCACCATCGTGCGGGCCTGATCGACCAATCGATCGCCCTCGACCTTCATTTCCACGTCGATCTTCCGGTGCACCTCGATCAAGGAGGCGATGGCTTCCTGCGTGCGCGCGGCTGCGTGCTCATAGGTCGTTTCCGCCGCGATCGGTTCGGCGGGATGTGGCGGGCGTGCAGCCGCCAGATCTTCCCGCTGTGCGCGCAGGGAGGTGATGCCGTCCGCAATGGCGACGATCGCCTGATCTTCCTGTACGGCCAAGTCGGTCCGGCCATGGTGTTCCAGCATGCCATAGAGAATCGGGTGCGTGCGGGCGGCGTGGGTAGCCTGATAGGTATCGAGCGCGGCGAGGGTCCGCCGTTCAATTGCGGCAATGGCCTCGAATCCCGCGGTTCTCTCTGTGCCGGAGAGATGTTCACGGACATGGTGCATGCGGGTTTCAATCTCCCCCACATTGCGGAGCATCTCTGACGCAGTGATCACGCCGGGGATGGTAATGCGCTGATGGCGGTCGACGTAACTGTTCACGCGGGACAGATAGACGAGTGTGGCGGAGAAGCTGCCGGCGAGCAGCAGCAAGATCAAGCCGAAGGCGACGGCGAGTTTCTTGCCGATGGAGAGACGGGCGATGAATCCGGGCGGTGCAGATGACATGGCGTACGGTACCACAGGGCGTGAACGGGTGTCAGCCGATCTGATCCCAGAGGGGCGGGGATGTCATGTCATCCACGTTATGGTCGTCCGGTTCCCCATCGGCGGTGGAGTACCCGTTCGATAGGCGCGAAGAGCGTTTTATCGACGGCCAGCCCAATAAAAACAATCACCAACATAATGCCAATGACTTGATCCATCGCGTTAAGTTCGCGTCCATAATGCAACAGATGTCCGAGGCCGAATCCGGTCAGGATCGTGACGAAGATCTCTGCCGCCATCAGCGACCGCCAGGCGAATGCCCAGCCTTGCTTCATGCCGCTCAGGAGGAACGGAAGCGAGGCCGGAAGAACGACATGGGTCCAGGTATGCAGTCCGGTCGATCCCATGCTGCGGGCTGCGCGAGTATAGATGGGGGGGATTGTCCGCACGCCGTTGTCGGTGGCGAGAATCAACGACCAGAGGGTTCCCATTACGACGACGAAGAGCATGGCGGATTCGGTTTGACCGAACCAGAGGAGTGCGAGCGGTACCCAGCAGACGCTAGGGAGTGTTTGGAGTCCCAGCGCGAGGACGCCGATGGTGTCTTGTGACCAGCGGGATGAGGCGGTGAGGAGTCCCAAGGGAATCCCGGCGAGGATGCCGAGCCCGTATCCGATGAGGAGACGGCGTACCGTAACGACGGTGGCCTCCCAGAGCGTGCCGTCTTCCGCGGCTGACCGCAGGTAGTCGAAGACACTCACGGGGGAGGGCAAGAGGAGGGGCGACCAGATTTTGGCTTCCACTGCGAGATGCCACGCCGCCAGGAGAGCCAGGAAAAACAGCGAGGCGGACAGCCACCGTACGATCATCCCGCCACCTCGGTCTTGACGTAGCCTTTGAGCACACGGGTAATTTCCGTGGCGTAGCGCGCTAAATCCACGCTGTTGATATCGCGCGGGCGCGGCAGGGGAATGGCGAACTCTTCACGAATCCTCCCGGGATTCGGCGAAAACAAGATCACGCGGTCTCCAAGACACACGGCTTCTCGCACGTTGTGCGTGACGAAGACGATGGTCTTGCGATGTTGGTTCCAGATGCGTTGAATGTCGCCGTAGAGTTGTTCTCGGGTGAGGGCGTCGAGTGCTCCAAAGGGTTCGTCCATCAAGAGCACGCTGGGGTTCGGCGCCAGCGCTCGGGCCAGGGCGACGCGTTGTTTCATGCCGCCGGAGAGTTCATGGACATTGGAATGCATGAACCGCTTCAGGCCGACGAGTTCCAGGAAATATTCGGCTCTCTCCTGACGTTCCGCAGCATTCAATCCGTTGCTGAGTTTCAGGCCGAAGAGGACGTTGCCCAACACCGTCAGCCACGGGAAGAGCGCGGCTTCTTGAAACATCATGAGACGGTGAGGGCCGGGACCGATAATGGTCTGGCCGTCGGCCTGAACCAGCCCGCGATCAGGCCGGTCGAGCCCGGCAATGATGTTGAGCAAGGTCGATTTGCCGCAGCCGCTGGGGCCGACGAGGCACACGAACTCTCCTTCGGCGATGCGGAGTGTCACGTCATCGAGCGCCTGCACAGTCAACGAACTTGTCTGAAAGGATTTCGAAATATGTTCAAGGACGAGTTTGCTGGAGGCGGTGTTGGCCGATGGGCCTTCCGATGTCAGCATGTCAGTTCAGCCTTTCGATCAAGCGGGACAAGTCGGGGGCCGTGCGAATAAATCCGGCGCGCTGTGCGTTGGCGACAAATTGCCGATATTCGTCGGGTGAGGCTTCTGTAGTGAGGCCAATGCGTGTCCAGGCCTGTGTGATCAATTCGGCTGAGACCTTGGCTTGCGTCTCTGCGGCCAGTTCCTGCTGGACCATCTGCTTGGCCTCTACCGGATGCGCGAGGATCCACTCGGTGAGTTCACGGTGAGCCTGTGCAAACTTCTTGGCGAGTTCACGCTTGGTCTTGAGAAACTTCACGCTCGATACCAGGACCGTGATGCTGTCCTTCGATTGTTCGAGCAGGATCTTGCCTCCGGCATCGCGTTCCAGGCGTGAGATCCAGGGTTCGACCGTCCAGACGGCGTCGAGTTTTTTTTGCTGAAACAGCGAGAGCTGATCCGGATTGGGGGTCGGGACGATGAAGGCGTCTCCGCCGGTTTGCGTGATCTTCAACCCGCCGTTGGCCAGCCAGGCTCGGCAGGCGACGTCCTGCGTATTGCCCAGTTGCGGCGTCGCGATGGTTTTCCCACGAAAGTCGGCGGGCTGTTTGAGCCCGGAATCCGGTTGGACGACCAACGCGGCGCCTCCGATTGCTGCGCCGGCAATGATCCTGATTTCCTCGCCGTTTGATTTGGTGTAGGCATTCAAGGCCGGGCTCGGCCCGACATAGGTGAGGTCGATGGAATCTGCCAGGAGGGCTTCCATGGCGCTCGGTCCGGCGTTGTAGATGTACCATTCGATCTTCACATCTTTGCCGAGCCGTTCCTCAAACCAGCCGTGTCCGGTTCGTGAGAGGTGCTGGGCGACCAATCCCTGGACGTGGGTGATATTGGGAAAATGCCCGACCCGGATAGTGTCGGCTGCGAGCGCGTTGGGTGGTATGAACGTGTCGATCCCCCATATCAGTGCAAGAAGTGCAAAAGCTGTCGATGACAATCGTTTCATGATGCTTCCCGTCGATTCGAGGTGATGTCCGCCGGGAGCAGGTATTCTCTGCTCCCGGCGGGTGCTTATGGACGCAGCTGACGTCCCTGTTCCAGTCCTGGATAGACGGGAAGGGCTGCCAGGGCTTCCCGATAACGAATGTGCAGTTCTTCCTGTTGATCCGGGGCGAAGAGGCGGCCGCCTGAACTGACTTTGGCCAGATAGTCTTCCGGCTCGAAGGCCGCATCGAAGGCCGCGGATCGTTCCGGGACATTCGGCATCTGGCGGTCGTACTTGCTGATGTCTGGCCCGGGGCTATGCCGATCGTGCACCTCGCTCAGGGCAAGGACGAGGATATTCCCGCGAACGGAGAGCCATCCTGCCGTCGTTTCCTCTTCCCCCTGGTCTGTGGCGTGACTCAGGCGAAAGTGTACCCGCTGAGCCGCTGTGGCTTGGGCCAATCCTTTCGACAGGTGCGGGGCCAGCAGCATGATTTCTTCGTCCCTGAAGGCACGGGTCCGGTCGGCATCGCCGCTCAATAAGCGGTGGATCATGTTTCGCCGTTCCCACACCCGGACGTTTCGCAACAGTGTGCCGATTTCGGTCGGTGTGAGTGTGACCGGGTGTGAATTCACCGATGAATCGGGGTCTCCTTCCAGCCTGATCGTATTGAGGCCGGATTCATAGATTGCCTTCGGTGCCGAAACGGGCTGCGTGGTGCAACCGGAGAGCAAGACCGCTCCTGCCAGAATAAACAGTCCGCTCACTGTCCAGGGATAGTGCTGTTGTGCCGAACGTGTTGTACGGTTCATGGTTTAGCCTCCTGCTGTTGAGCGATGCCGAGGTTATGTGAAGCTTGGTCGAACCCATGTTCTTTGAGTTGCGTTTGGATCCGGGGCGCCAGGAGGAATTCGATGAAATCCCCCGCTCCTGAAATATTCTTGGCGGTCCAGACCACGGCCACGCCATAGCGGATCGGGGTGTGCGAGTCTTCAGGGGCGGTATCGAGAATACGGACGTGTTCATCCGACGCGGCATCCGTCCGATAGACGATGCCGACTTCGGCCTCGCCCTTGGCCACCAGATCCAGCACAGCTCGGGAATGTTCGCCGTACACGTGCTTGGCTTTCAGTTGGGGTTCGAGCTTGCTGTACTTGATGAATTGGAGTGCCACTTTTCCTACGGATGATGCCTTGGGGTCGCCGATGGCGATGCGCCGGATCGGAACCGTGTGGAGGTCCTGAATCGAGCCGATCGGCGCGGGAAGGGTCGTGCCGGTGATGAGTACCAGCGATGTGCCGGCGTAGATGCGCTTGCTGCCTTGAATGACGAGGCCCTTCTTTTCGAGTTGGTCGATTTCCTCAAATAAGGAGGGGAGAAACACATCTACCGGAGCGCCCTCTTCGATTTGTTTCCGGAGTGTTTGGGACGGGCCATAGATGACCCGTATGTTGAGTTCAGGATGCTGCGACTCGAATATCGGCAAAATTTTCCGTAACGCATCCTTGATGCTGTTGGCCGCGGCGATGGTCAGGGTCTCGGGCTGTGCATGCACCGATGGCGCTCCGGCGAGTGCAGAGGCGATGACGCCGAGTCCCAGTAAGAGCGTTGTGAGATAGGTTCTGTATTTCATGGAGTTCCTCGTAATGGAGTGAATGAGTCGATTCATGGGTTTTAGAAATAGAGCTGGTATTGCACATTGACGCGGTTTTCGATGAGCGCCTGCCCGAAACCTGGCAAGCTTTCGAACGGATACCGGTCCGGGGCGCGTCCGCCGCTTCCCATCGTGATATTGGAGTAGTCGATCACGAGACGATTATTGTAGGTGCCGTCAAAGCTATAGCTGATGGCGGCGCCGAACTCCTTGGTCAGGTCCTGCTTTTGTTTTGTCGAGGGGTCCATCACGCCATACCGGACGGCCACTTCGAGTTTACGAGGAATGACATATTTCCCCAGCTGTGCGTACCAGCCCCAGGCCTGACCGAGGCTGACCGGCGGGCCTAACACCACTGCCGTTGCCGGGTCGAAAGGAATACTGCCCGCATCGGTATTACGCACCCGCTGGTGACGGAAATAGCCTTCCGCTTGAAGCGACCAGCCTTGGTACTTGGCAATGAAATCGGTTTCATAGGTTTGGAAATCGTAGACCCCTCCCCCGAGGAGCCGTCCGTTGCCGTTCTTAGTGACGGCCTGGCGGTACGCCCGGTCGACAATGTCTGACCGGATTGAACTGAGGTAGTTTTGTGCCGGGTTATAGGCATAGCCGAAAGCAATCGCAACTTGCGGGGTGCGCGAGTTTAAGATGTCGCCTTGGCCATACCCGGGATTGCCGGAGATTTTGTAGAGCAGCCGGGCGGTGTACATCATTTCGCTGGTAAAGAGGCGGGTGTCGTAATTGAACGTTCGACGTTGCGGACTCGGAAGGCTTGCATTGGTGTCCAGCGCTTGGCTGATGGCCGTGCCTTCCCGCGCAAGATTGGTTCCGGCTCCGTTCCAGATTCCGACCGCGTAGTTGAGCTTGTATTGATCTTCGTCACTCAGGATGCTGATGCCGATATCTCGGCTATTGACGAGGTTTGCCGCGAAGGCGTTTTGCACTCTCATATTGTCTGCAAAGGTCGACGTGGCGATTGAGCTGATCTGAGAGCGGTTGAACCAGACGCGCTGTTGGCCGATTTGGACGGTTGCGAGGGGGATGTGCCAGGACGCAATGTAGGCATCGAGCAGCCTGGACGTTCCGCTGCCGCCCTCCTGATTCCAGGTTGTTTGATCTAAAGCCCAGGAGAAGTTGTAGCGAAAATCCGGATCAAACGCATAGCCGAGAAATTGGAGCCGTGCGCGCGGGACGGAGAATTCGCTGGTGTTGCTCTGGTGGCGTACGGCCCGAAATTCGACCTGGCCTCCCAAGATCTCGGGATTGCGCGAGTCTCCGATCGAGCCCCAGGCTGCGTTATAGGTGCGATAGCTATAGCGGACCTGGGTGAGGAGCCGGAGCTTCAAAAAGAATTTTTCTCCGACGCGGATATTGAGGCCGTTATTGACGTCGATGTTAAAGTTTGGTTTAGAGAGTCGCTCCTTCGTCTCGATCACTTTAAGGCCCTTATCGTATTCCTCCTGGCTGATCAGTCCTTTCAGATAGAGATACTTCAAGCCAGGGTCTTCGCCTGAGGAGTACTCCCACTTGCCGTCCTTCTTGACGAGTTGGCCTTCTTCGACCGCCAGTGCATGTGTGGCGCCGGTCAGCAGCGTGAGGCCGGTCATGATGAGCGCAAATACCGCGGACAATCTCATGATCTTTCCCCTTGGGCTTGCAACACTTCCGAGAGTGCGGTCAGTTTATTGCGTGAAAATGGAATGCGTCGGTGACGTGCCTCCAGTTGTCCGGATGGCCGGTGGTTAGCGTGAGCGTCGGCAGCAGCGATGTGAGGTGGTCATGGGCGTCTCACCGGTGGGGTCTGAGTTGAGGTGAGGTCCAAACGGAATGTTTCCTTCCGTTCGATTTGAACGATCTTCGAGTCATGGATGACGATTTCAATGGACCCAAACCGGATGTCCTTGAGGGCATACCGAAGGATTTCGTCTGCGTCCCTTAGGGTTCTTCCGTTGAGTTCCATGGTGATAAGTCAGGCGTATTTCAAAATACTTAAATCCGATCAAGATTGAATAGCGATTAAATACAGTAAATGGAGTCACATTGTCAATAATATATTTATTGAATCGCTGATATTTTCTGAATGAATATTGTTGCATCAAAATATGTCTAATGTTTTTGTTGATTGATGTATTTAATGATTGACAATTGTAAAGCATCATTGCTATTTATTTTTTCATGTTGCAGCGCAAATCATCCTCCAATGTTCCGTCTTTTTGTTTGAATCGACTCAAGGAAGTCCGTACTGCCAGAGGGCTCTCGCAGGGAGAGCTGGCGGCGCGGGCCGAGGTAACTCGTCAGGCCATTTCATCAATCGAAGCCAATCGGTATCTCCCCACCACGCTCGTGGCGCTTCAGCTTGCGCGGGTGCTGAACAGCTCCGTTGAGGATCTGTTCTCGCTGCAATCCGCCGGTGAGGTGATTGAAGCCAGATTGATTGATGTGCCTCGGTCGGCGAGTGCTTCCGGTCCACTGCCTCGCGTCAAAGTTGTGAAGGTGAATGGCCGGTATTGTGCGAGACCTGTCGCAGGTCTCGGCGAAGTGTTGAGTTATACGGTAGCGGCCGATGGGTTTCTTGAATCGCGGGAGGCGGGTCGTCGCGGGCGGTCGGATGCGCCGGTCGTGCAGGTGCGGCTCTCCCGTGATCGGGATTCCATTGAGCAAGAAATTGCGGTAGCAGGGTGCGATCCGGCGATTTTCTTGGCGGGTGAACATCTTCGACGCCGGAAGGATCAGACGAGTGTGGTCGGGTGGACGATGGGGAGCACGGCGGCGCTCCAGGCCTTACAGCGGGGCGAAGTGCATGTGGCGGGCATTCACCTGACTGACGATTCGACCGGTGAAAGCAATTTGCCGTTTCTTCGTCGGCACTTGAAGGTGAGTGCGTATGAGGTGATTACGTTTGCGACGTGGGAAGAAGGATTGGTCGTCCGTCCGGGCAATCCCAAGCAGATTCGATCGGTCGCCGATCTCGTGCGCGATGATGTGACGGTAATCAATCGGGAAGAGGGTGCCGGGGCGCGCCTGCTGCTCGATCAGCGGCTGCGTGCCGCGGGTTTCGTCGGTGCGCAGGTGAAAGGGTATGATCGCACGGCGGCGTCCCATCTCCATGTCGCCCGTCTGGTCTTGGAAGGGCAGGCGGATGTGGGGATGGGAATCAGATCCGCCGCACAATCCTACGGCCTTGACTTCATTCCGCTCCAGTCGGCGCGGTACGATTTAGTGGTGCCCAAAGCCTATCTCTCCAGTCATCCTTCCTTGCATCATCTCTTCGATACGTTGGCCAGCCGTCCCTTCCGGTCCGAGATCGCCGCCATCGGCGGGTATGACACGACGGACACGGGCAAGCTTCAGGCGTTGTAATGATGAGGGTGGACATCGCATGACCGCTCAATGGATGAGTGCCGCCACGGTGGGTATTTGTATGGCGTACATTGTGAGTTGTGCTCCGGGGTCCCGTCCGGTTCGAGATCCGAGCATGGAGCGGGTACTGGTGATCGCCACGTCGCCGTCGGTGCAGGAAGCCATGGCGCAACTAGGGCAGGCGTTTGAGGCGAGTCACCCGGGGGTGCACGTTCAGCTCTCGGTCGATACGTCGCTCGATCTTCGGCGGACCGTTGCCGCGATGGAGAATCGGGGCAAGTCCTTCATCGGCTCAGGGCCGATTCACCTTGTGGCGCCGGGCGGGGATGAGGTGATCACCCGCATGGAGCAGAAATATTATCTGCTGCCGGAGGCGAAAGCCCTCTATGCGACGGAATGTCTGGTCCTCGTGGCGCCGGAGTCGTTGAGCGAGGCGCCGGAATCGTTTGAAGCCCTGGCGAATATGCCATCGGTGCGGATTGCCATTGCCGATCAGAAGACTCGACTGGGCGTGGAAACCGACCGGTTGCTGTCGGCGTTGGGACTGAAAAGCGCGGAAGGAAAACGAATTGATCTCGCCAACGATCAAGCCGGGATTCTCGATCACGTGCTGAGTGGCCAGGCCGATGTCGGCATCATGTTCGGTCAGGATGCGGTCCGGGTTCAGCAGCGCGTGCGTGTCGTGGCCACGGCTCCGACCGGTCTGTACAAGTCGATTCCTCATTCCATTTCAATGGAAAGATATTGCCCGGATCGTCCGCTCTGCGAGGAGTTTCTGCGGTTTGTCACGAGTCCGGACGGGCAGTCGGTGTTGAAACGGTTGGGGTATGGACCGGGGAAATCGCCTGAATCTCCGGTGCGCGTCCCTATCCCGTGAGTGGGCGATTGGACAAGGGTACTGGCGGCTTCTTTCTATATCAACGGAGAGCATGTATGCGTCACCGATACCGAGTTTTCATATTCTGTCGGATCGTTCTCTGTGGGGTTGTTGTGGGGCTGTCCGCTTCCTGTGCGCGACTGCCCTACACGACCAAAGTCGTGCACGAGGACGCTCGCGTGGTCGTTGTCCTTCAACAGGCCGTTGAAGCTTCGGCTTATTCGCATCCGGTGCAACTGACGCCGGCAGAGCTGACGAGTATCTTGCAAGGGTTTTCATTCCGGCCCAAGCAGCGCATGCCGCTACGGTGGTTTGCGGAAGAGAATCCTCCCAAACCGGTCTTTCGTCCGGATGAACTGGAGGCGCTGGCCGGTCGTCTTTCAGAAGGACTCCGTGCCGCCGGACCAAGCGAGCGCGTGCATTTCGAACTGCGGGCGCCGGGTCTTAATCCCAGCGTCCGTCGCGATGTCGTCGGCGGATGGGTGGCCGTCCGTGAGTCCTCTCTCTATCTCACGCTTGAATATGTGCATGTGCAGATCCCGACGAGAAAGGCGGATCTCTACGATTATAACTATCCCACCCCGCCGCCACCGCCTGCCGAGTACCTGCTGTACTTTGAACCGGGGCGCTTTTGGGCTGCCGACCAGAAGGGCTTGCCGGCGCTGGACTACCGCGCGTTCTTGAACGCGCCGAAAGTCGGCTCGTCTCCAGGGCCGTAACCATTATTTTCATCGTTGTCGCCGTCTTTCATTCTCTATCTTCATTTCGTGTTGCTTGAGGAGATCATCGCCATGTCTCATCGCGCTCGATGGTTCGTTGCCGGGTATATGGTGCTGTTGGGTCTGTGTATGAGCCCGGCTTGGGCGGCGGATGCCGGCAAGCTCGTCGAAAAGGACGGGCGCTATGTGTTTGTCGAAAGCATGGATCCGGCCACCAGGCTGCTGCTGCAGCGGGCCGTCAAGCAGGGCACGATCACGCAGGAAGAGTACGACAATGTCGTCAGGGAATCGCAGGAGCGGACCTATCTGCTGCAGCCCAGCTTCAAGGCCTGGTACGACCGCGGGTTCAACTTTTCGATGAACGATAACGACTTCTTTCTCAAGATCCGCGGCCGGTTTGCCACCAGATTCACGCAGCGCTACAGAAACGATGCCTATCGGGAGTCCGGAGACTCAAAAAATTACCCTGAGCTCTTGGGAGTGTTCGGCGACTATCGGGCGAGCCGATCAATTAATGAATCGTCAACGTTCAATTTGAGAACGGCGCGGATTTATTTCATGGGGCATCTCTTTAATCCCGATTTGAAGTACTACATGCAGTTAGCCGGTGAAACGGCTGAAAATGCCCAGGCGCCTGGGGCAATCACAATGCTGGATCTCAACGTGACGAGTACCCACATTCCTTGGCTCAATGTGCAGGTGGGCCAATACAAAGTGTATTTCAACCGGGCGCAGATCAATTCGACCGCCTCGATGCAGTTTGCGAGCCGGGCGCAGGTGATGGAAGCCTTTACCGCCAGCGGTCTGAACCGGCGTGATGTCGGCATCACGATCATGAACGATGAAGAGATCTATCCGGTCAATTATTATTTCGGGGTGTTTAACGGCTCCGGCCCGCTAGTGAACCGTTTCGTGCAGTTTTCCAGCGAGGAGCCGACAGTCGGTTGTCCTGGCGGTCAAACCGGCGGGAATCCCTTTCCGTCCCCGGGCGGATGTCAGCCTAATCAGCGTAATCTCAATGGAAATCTCCGGACCAGCGTGAATCAGCTGATGTATGTGGCGAGATTGCAGGCGAATCTCATGGGACGGGCCGGGTATGGGGAAGGCGATCTGGCCTATTCTGAAACGCCTCAAATGGCCATCGGTGGCGGGTATGCCTACAATCCGGCGATCGATACCAGCACCAATAATGCCTTTGTCGGCATTGACCTGGCGAATCTGACCGTTCGCCGTGCGCTTGCCCAACACGGGAACGGGCGCATGTTGGGGCAGGGAGTCGTCGACTTTTCCACCTGGACGCTCGACTCTGCATTCAAGTACCGTGGCTTCTCGTTGCAGGCCGAATACTGGTTTAGAAACGTGACCAGGCATAGCAAGGAGCTGCCCTGTATGCAGACGGCCGTTGTGGGAGGGCCTTGCACGGTCTTCGCTCCCGGCCAGTTCGGCAATGCGACAGGTTGGTATGTGCAATCCGGCTACTACCTGATTCCGCGGAAGGTCGAAGTGGCCGCCCGCTATGCCTGGTGGGATCCGGATACCAGGTCGGGCGGAGATCTCATCAAGGAAGTCAATGTGTCGTTGAACTGGTTCCTCAGCGGGACTTACGATCACCAGATCATGCTGACGTACAGCAATATTGCGATGGGGCAGGGGGGATTTGCAATCGGGCGCAGCGCACCGTTGCCGGCGGTCGGGGCGACGTTCCCGTCCGGAACGGTGCCGTTGGACCTCAATGCCAGGACTTTGATCGAGAACGCGATTCGAGTTCAGTATCAAATATTTTTCTAGGGGGATCTGTCATGATTCGTTTCATTTTGACTGTCATCCTGTGCATCGGGGCCGGCGTCAACGGTGTGTTCGCGGAGGAGATCACGATTGCGGCGGCGTCCGATTTGAACTTTGCGATGAAAGATCTCGTGGCTGAATATGAAAAGATTGCCGGGCATCAGGTGAAACTCTCCTTAGGCTCGTCGGGGAATTTTTATGCGCAGATTCAGAACGGTGCGCCGTTCGACCTCTATTTCTCTGCTGATATCGGATACCCCAGGAAGTTGGAGGAAGCCGGGCTCACCGTGTCCGGATCGCTCTATCGATATGCGGTAGGACGGATCGTGTTGTGGGCCGGTACCGCGTCGCGCCTGGATGTGTCCAAGGGACTGGATGTCCTGCGGGAGCCCGGCATCAAGAAGATTGCGATTGCCAATCCCAAGCACGCCCCGTATGGTCGTGCTGCGGTGGCGGCGATGGAATCGTCCCGCGTCTATGAATCGGTGAGAGAGAAGCTGATTCTGGGAGAGAATATTTCACAGGCGGCGCAGTTCATTGAATCCGGCGCCTGTGAGATCGGGATCATCGCACTGTCTCTGGCGCTGTCTCCGGCCATGAGCGGCAAAGGGGCCTATTGGGAGATTCCAGTCGAGGCCTATCCTCCGTTGGAGCAAGGGGCGGTGATTTTGAAACAATCCAGGAATCAGGAAGCGGCCCGGCGCTTTTTGGAATTCTTGAAAGGCCCGCAAGGGCAGGACATTATGAGGCGGTATGGATTTCTGTTGCCGAACTAATGCGGTCACTGCGGCGGTGGTTGTCGCGTTGCTGTGCGCGATCGCCGGATGTTCCGATGCGGTCACGATGGTCAAAGAGACGGCGACGAGCGGCGTGGTGACCTACCTCTTCAAAGAAGAGCGCGGCGGGCCGATGGGGTCCCCTCATCGGAAGGGCGCATTGAAGGTGATGGAGAAGAAGTGTCCGTCGGGTTATGTCGTCCTGAAGGAAGGTGAAGTGCAGGGGTACGGCAGCATGTCCAGCGTGGAAGGGCAAGAGGGAGAAGCGACCGGCCGGCGGTGGGGGATGCAGTTTATATGCAAGTAGGACTT
Organism: Nitrospira sp.; assembly: GCA_030692565.1. Classification (NCBI taxonomy): domain Bacteria; kingdom Pseudomonadati; phylum Nitrospirota; class Nitrospiria; order Nitrospirales; family Nitrospiraceae; genus Nitrospira; species Nitrospira sp. The sequence continues at coordinate 6,532 of JAUYAO010000006.1, read as the reverse complement.
GTCCTCAGATGAACTGGATCGCCATCTGGGTCACCTTCAAATTGGCGAGCCTGACGGCTGGCGCGTTGCTGGTGATCGGATTACCGATTGCCTATTGGCTGGCCTATTCAGCCTGGCGATGGAAATTTGTCGTTGAATCGATCGTCGCGCTGCCGCTGGTTCTGCCGCCGACCGTGCTGGGGTTTTACCTCCTCGTGGCCATCGGTCCCCATAGTCCCGTCGGCCGGTTCTATGCAGACCTTGTCGGCCACCCGTTGCCATTCACATTTGAAGGTCTCCTCCTCGCGTCGATCTTGTACAGCCTCCCGTTTGCCGTCCAGCCGTTTGCCACCGCGTTCGAACAGGTCGATCGGAAATTGATCGAAGCCTCGTGGACCCTGGGGCTGTCAAAGGTGAGGACGTTCTTCAAGCTCATTCTGCCGTTGTCGACAGCGGGGCTTATTACCGGCGCCGTCTTGAGTTTTGCCCATACGTTGGGAGAGTTCGGGGTGGTGTTGATGGTGGGCGGCAATATCGAAGGGGTGACGCGTACCGTCTCGATCGATATCTATGATGAGGTGCAGGCGCTGAACTATGCCGGAGCGGCGAAGACTGCCGCGTTTCTCCTCGTGATTTCCTATCTCGTCCTGTTGTTGGTCTATGCCATGAATCGAAAGGTCTGGGCGGTATGGCCGCAGAAATAATCGTCGAGGTGACGAAGACCTTTCCCGGGCGAACGTCTATTCGTGCCAGTTTCCGCTATCCGGTTGAGTCCGCGACGGTGTTGATCCTGTTTGGGCCGTCCGGGTCCGGCAAGACGACGATTTTGCGTTCGATTGCGGGCCTGGAGTGGCCGGAAGAAGGGACGATACAGTTTGTCTCAAGAACCTGGCTGGATACGGGTTCGCGCGTCAAAGTATCGCCGCAGGACCGGCATATCGGTTACATGGCGCAGGACTATGCGCTGTTTCCCAATTATTCGGTTGCCGGCAACATTGCCTATGGATTGGGAGATCTTACGCCTGTCGAACGAACGAAGCGTGTGCAGGAAATGGTGGAGCTGTTTCATCTGACTGGATTGGAGGAAGCCAGGCCGCGCGAATTGTCCGGCGGACAGCAGCAGCGCGTGGCGCTGGCTCGCGCCGTGGCGCCTCGACCGCAGTTGTTGCTGTTGGATGAGCCCCTGTCCGCGTTAGATGCGCCGACTCGCGCGCAACTGCGTGGGGAGCTCAGGGGGTTGCTGAAGCAATTGGCGCTTCCTTCAATTATTGTCACGCACGATTGGGCCGAAGCGCTGACGCTGGGCGATGTCATGGCGGTAATGCACGAGGGGACGATTCTGCAAGTGGGCACGCCTCAGGAGGTGTTCAGCCGTCCGGCCAATGCGGATGTTGCGAGAGTGGTCGGTGTTGAAACCGTCGTGCAGGGCACACTGGTCAATGCCTGTGAAGGGTTGGCGACGGTGCGAGTGGGGGAAATTTCTCTCACGGCGGTGGCTGCCGAGAATGTCAGCTCCGACGTATTCGTCTGCATCAGGGCGGAGGATGTGACCCTCGAACCGGCGGACGCCGGGCTCACCAGTGCGCGGAATCATCTCCAGGGAACCGTGGGTGCCATTGCCTCGCTCGGAGCTCTGGCGCGGGTCACGATCGAATGCGGGTTTCCGCTCGTCGCAGTCATTACGCGATCGGCGCTGACAGAGCTGGGATTGACTGTCGGAGCACCGGTCCGAGCGGCATTCAAAGCCGGTTCCGTGCATCTGATTTCGCGCCAATGACGGCATCGTTCTCTTCACATTTCTGCCTTCTTTTCGATCTCCCCAGCTTCTGTGGATAAGTCTGTTCACAACGTTCGCTTGGCCGCGTGATAGGCTTGAATCCACCATCCAGCTGACAGCTTGCCTAGTTTTTAGTCATTGAATCAGGACATCGGCCTACCACTAGATATTGGGCCTTTCCGCCGACTTGTCTGAGAAATCATCCAATCCTGGGTTAGAGCCTGAAATCCTGTGGCGAGCTACGCCTATTGCTGCTATTGGCGCGGGAGTTATGCACAGGATACTCGAATTTCTGAGGAAAGCGCGGCGATTTTCCCGCTTGACAGCGGTGATTCTTCTGTGTAACCATTGGTTACATCATGAAATCAAACGATCTGAAGCGGATTCGAGAAGGATTGGGGCTGACGCAGCAGCAATTGGCTGAGGCGTTGAGCACGACCCGTGTGTCGGTGGCGCGGTACGAAGCCGGAATGCGCCGAATTCCCGGGATGGTGCGTGTGGCGTTAGAGCAGCTTCAGCGCCGGGCGGAAATTCCCATGGCGGGAATCGTGGCGGCCGGATCGCCGATTGAACCCGTGCCGCAATCCGATCTGATCGATGTCCCGCCGAGCATGTTGCGCGGGGGCGATACGTTTGCGCTGCGCGTGAAAGGGGAGTCGATGAAAGATGACGGTATTCTGCCGGGCGATCTGGTGATCGTGCGCAAGCAGGAACATGCGCGCAACGGGCAGACGGTCGTCGCATTGGTGAATCAGGAAGCGACGATCAAGACCTACTTCAAGAAAGAGACGCACATCGAACTGCATCCGGCCAATACGGCGATGCAGCCGATCATAGTCGGGCCGAACGATCACTTCCATATCGAAGGACTGTTGATCGGCGTGATTCGCCATTGTGCGATTTAGTTCAACCAAGGAGGGGACCATGCTGACAGGCGGACGAACGTTGGTGACGGACCGGTTAGTCTCTCTTGAGCAGACGATTGATGCATTGAACGGGCAGCTTCGGGACGTGCGATGGGAACTCGGGCACGCCAAAGTTGAGCCGTTGCCGATCAGGTTGTGGCGCAATCTGGTGGGCGGAAGATCCGAGCAGGACTATATGTCGACGGTCTGCAATCGAAATGTGCGCCCTAACACAAAGGTGGTGTCCCATGGTCGTTCAAGAGCGTAATGTCGATCGTGTCGTGAGCGGATCCTGTGCAGATTGTGGTGCGCTTGTTGAGCCGCGCATGGCCTGTGTCGATGCGGCTACCCATTCGACGGTGGAGCTCTGTGCGACGTGCTGGAACGCCTATCGACAGCGGCAGGTATTTCATGCGGGCTGTTGTGGATAACAGAGAGGGAGAGGGAAATGTCGGCGACCGCATCAAGTCTATTGCTGTTTCCTGATGGGGTGGATAATCCGCTGACGTGTCGGGAACGAACCGATGCATCCAGTGAATGGCTCCTGACGCTGCGTCATGCGCCGATCCCTTTTCGCACCGATCACAGCTTGATGGTGTTGCATGGCCACCCGTTGGTGTTGCGACTCGGGTTGCATGCGGCTGCGGATCGTGCGTTGGCCGGAGAGCCGGTGGTGTACCTTGACGGGGCCAACACGTTCGACCCCTTTGTGATCGGGCGCTTGGCCAGAGCGCGTCGCCAGGTTCCCCGGAAGATTCTCTCTCTGGTCCATGTCGCCCGCGCGTTCACGTGTCATCAAATGGAGCGGTTGGTGTCGGATTGCCTGGAGGAGGCGCTGGTGCGGTACCAGGCCAGAATCGCCGTTGTCTCCGGGTTATTTGAAACATTTTATGATGAGGCCGTGCCGTCTCAGGAAGCCGCGCGGCTGGCTAGTCGAATGATGCAGCGCCTGCGTCGGATAGCCCAACGGGGGTATGTGCTCGTGTGCCTCTGTCCTCCGATCCCGGCGGTCATGCCGTCACGGCATCGGTTCATCGACCAACTCTGTGGCCAGGCGGATCGTGTCATTCGTGTCGGCGAGGCGCAGGGCCAGGGGATCATCAGGCTTGAGGAAGAGCCGGATGGCCGAGAGGCCGGCCAGGTATGGGAGGTCGCCCGGACGGTATTGGAGTCCCGGTAGGTTCATGGGACGGACACTGACGACCTTCACGCAGTTGGTCCAGCAAGAGATCGCCTCCTGGCGGCGATACCGGCGCGCGTTGCGGGCGGAAGATCAGCAGGCGTTGGATGAATTGTTCGCGGCGGCGCGGCGTCACTCTGCCGCCGGAGCCTATCTGGCTCGGGATACACCGTTCGAGGTGATGTTGCTATCGATGATGCTGGAACAACAGAAACAATTACAACGATTATCGCAGGCGGTTGCCGATCATGATGTCCGGTCTTCTCTCCCGCCGCCTGACGGGGTGGCTCCTTGATGCTTATCCTGTCCACGATGGCATGGCGATCTGGATTCTCGGCGACGAGGGAATCCGCTGCCGTTTGGTCGATCCCTATCGTCCGTCGTTCTATCTCGCCGGGTCATCAACTGATCTTGCCGCAGCCTGGCGCCTCCTCACGGGCCGGCGAATCTCCTATCGGGTGAACCGCGACCAGCGCCGTGAGCTCTGGTCGGTTGACACGATTCCGGTCTGCGACGTGTCGATTCTGCAGCCGACCAGATTCCGCGAGGCGGTGAAACGGCTCATGGAGGATGTGCCCGAACTGCATTTCTATCATGCCGATGTCGGGTTACCGCAGCGTTATTTCTATGATCGCGGACTCTTTCCCCTTTGCCGTTGTGAAGTCGAGATCACGGCCGATGCGGTCGTGCGGACCATTGCGGCGAGCGAGTCGCCCTGGGAAACGGATTATCGTCTGCCGCCTCTCCGGATCATGGAGTTTCTCTTGGAGGGGGCTTCTCCGAATCCGAATCATGGCGGGGTGGTCCAGTTGTCGGTCCGAGTCGAGGGCGAGGAGCGAGTTCTTAATGGAGACGATCCGGCGGAATTTCTCCAGACCGTCGAGGCCCTGCTGCAGCGGCATGATCCGGATATCCTGCTGACCGATTGGGGAGACTCCTACATTCTGCCCCGCCTGCTGCGAATGTCAGCGCAGATGCGCATGCCGCTGAGCTTGAATCGTGATCCGGCTCATGCGACCGGCCCTCGCGCGTCGCGCTCCTATGTGTCGTACGGCCGGGTGCTGGCTCACGCCGGCGAGCGGACGCTCTATGGCCGGCTCCACCTCGATCGGTGGAACTCCTTCGCCTTGTCAGAGACAGGCCTGGCCGGACTGTTCGAGCAATCGCGCGTCACGAAAGGGCCGATTCAGCAGATGGCCCGCACGACCACCGGGACCGGGATCACGTCCATGCAACTCGAACAGGCCCATCGGGCGGGAGTTCTCATTCCCTATCGCAAGCAGCAGGCGGAGGAATTCAAGACCGGGGTGGAGTTTCTGGAGACGGATCAGGGGGGACTGACCTATGCGCCAATCTCCGGTTATCACGAAGGCGTCGGCGAGCTGGATTTCGCCTCGATGTATCCCACGATCATGACCCGCTTCAATGTGTCGCCGGAGACGGTCAATTGCCGATGTTGCGCGGAGGATCCAGCCGCGCGCGTGCCGGAGATCGCCCATCACACCTGCCGGATCTCGCAGGGGTTGATTCCCCGGACGCTGGCTCCGCTCCTCGCCAAACGGGCGCAGTATAAACAGCAGCTCAAGACGACGCCCGATGACGCGATGCGGCAGATCATCGATCAGCGCCAGACGGCGCTGAAGTGGCTGCTGGTCGTGTCATTCGGCTACCTCGGGTACAAGAATGCGCGCTTCGGGAGAATCGAAGCGCATGAGGCGGTCACGGCCTATAGCCGCGAGGTGCTGCTGCGCGCCAAAGAGATCGCCGAGTCGCAGGGGCTTCGCTTTCTGCACGCCATCGTCGATTCGCTCTGGCTGCAGAAGCGGGGCGCCGGGCGAGACGACTACGACCGGTTGGCCGCTGACATCAGTACGCAAACAGAATTGCCGATTGTCGTCGAAGGCCTGTATCGGTGGATTGGCTTTCTTCCGTCGCGCGTCAACCCGCGCATGCCGGTACACAATCAGTTCGTCGGACTGTTCGACAACGGGCGAATGAAGGTGCGCGGACTTGAAGTGCGGCGATCCGATGCCCCGCTCATTGTGAAACGGTTTCAATCGGAGGTGTTGCAGCGGATGGGGCAGGGGCAGACGATTGCGGAGTTGCGGAGACAAATTCCGGAGATCGAGGCATTGACCGAGGACTATTGCCGGTATTTGCGCGAGGGGCGCGCGTCAATTGAAGAGGTGGCGATCGGAAAAACGCTGACGCAAGCGCCGGAGCGCTATCGCCATGCGACGCAGACCAGTATTGCGGCAAAAGAGCTCCAGCGTCGCGGTGTGCCGGTCCAACCGGGAGAGACGATTCACTACGTGATCAGCGCCAGCAAGGCGGCCTTGCCCGAAGATCGCGTGCGCGCCGTGGCCGGAGGCGATGGCACCATTGCCTACGATATCGACGCCTATGTGAGATTGATTCAGAAGGCCGTCTCGGTGTTGCTCGCTCCTTTGGAAGTCGCCGTAAAGGATGTGGATCCTAGGGGGAGGAGAAACCGGGATGTCTGTATCGGACAAAGCAAAAGGCGGAAGAGCTAAGGTCTAGGGTGTTGTTTGACCCCGGTCGTCAAGAGTGGACGCCATAGGTTGCAGCCTCATGCCGCCGGCTGTTGACGGGCCCACTGCTGGGCAAATGCGACCGGCGAGAGATTCCCCAGCCGGGAATGTCGCCGCTGGCGGTTGTAGAAGAGTTCGC
>JAUYAO010000005.1 GCA_030692565.1 Nitrospira sp. | reverse complement strand
TTATGGCGAAGGCGAAATTTGAGCGGAAGAAGCCGCATGTGAACATTGGGACGATCGGGCACGTGGACCACGGGAAAACCACGTTGACCGCCGCCTTGACCAAGGTGTGCGCCGATCGCGGGCTGGCGAAGTTCATTCCGTACGACGAAGTGGCGAAGGCGAGCGAGAGTCAGGGGCGGCGCGATGCCACCAAGATCATGACCATCGCGATCAGTCACGTCGAGTACGAGACCGACAACCGGCACTATGCGCACGTCGACTGTCCGGGCCACGCCGATTATGTGAAGAACATGATCACCGGCGCCGCCCAGATGGATGGCGCGATCCTCGTGGTGAGCGCGGCCGACGGCCCCATGCCGCAGACGCGGGAGCACATCTTGTTGGCCCGCCAGGTCGGCGTGCCCTACATCGTCGTGTTTCTGAACAAGGCCGACAAGGTCGACGACAAGGAACTCTTGGAATTGGTCGAGCTCGAAGTGCGGGAATTGCTGACGAAGTATGGCTTCCCGGGCGACAAGACCCCGATCATTCACGGCAGCGCCTTGAAGGCGATGGAAGCGGATCCGGGCGAATTGGGCGTGCCCTCGATCATGAAGTTGTTGGCGGCGGTGGATAGCTACATTCCGACTCCGCAGCGGCCGATCGACAAGCCGTTCCTGATGCCGATCGAAGACGTGTTCACCATCAGCGGCCGCGGCACGGTCGTGACGGGGCGTGCGGAGCGCGGCATCGTGAAGGTGGGCGACGAAATCGAAATTGTGGGGTTGCGGCCGACGCAGACGACGATCGTGACCGGCGTGGAAATGTTCCGCAAGGTCTTGGATGAAGGCCAGGCGGGCGACAACATCGGCGTCTTGTTGCGCGGCACGAAGAAGGAAGATGTGGAGCGCGGCATGGTGTTGTGCAAGACGAAGAGCATCACGCCGCACACCAAGTTCAAGGCCGAGATCTATGTGTTGACGAAGGAAGAAGGCGGCCGGCATACCCCGTTCTTCAACGGGTATCGCCCGCAGTTCTACTTCCGGACGACGGACGTGACGGGGATTGTCTCGCTCAACCCGGGCGTGGAAATGGTCATGCCGGGGGATAACGTGAGTGTGACGGGTGAATTGATCAGCCCGATCGCCATGGAGCAGGGGCTCCGCTTTGCGGTGCGCGAGGGCGGCAAGACGGTCGGCTCCGGCGTGGTCACCGAGATTCTGGCGTA